>SPJM01000346.1 GCA_006844585.1 Methylococcaceae bacterium
CCGAAAGCATCATATTCACTCTCTTTGCGCTTCGGAAAAGCGGAAACTCCGTTATAAGTCCGAATCGTCGGCATCTGTTCCTTACGACCGGTTAAGATCTTATGCGGATAAGCCTGATGACCGACATCCCAGACCAACTGATCTTTCGGCGTATCGAATACATAATGCAAGGCTACCGTTAATTCCACCGTCCCCAAACCGGCGGCGAAATGACCGCCCGATAAGCTGACCGTGTGGGTCAGGTATTCGCGGAGTTCTTTGGATAGGGCGGGGAGCTGGTTGGTGGGTAGCTTGCGGACATCAGCCGGATAATCAATCTCTTTTAACAGGGGGTAATCTTTCATTACGATTTCTTTTTATTTTTGAGTGCGTGGCTGGCCAGGTTTTTCCCTAAATCCCAAATCGAACCCGGTACTTTATGGGTGTCTGCGATAGTGGCATCAAAAGAATTGACAATCCAGTCGCGGTCTTTTTCGGTCAAATTCAACGGCGGCAACAGTTTGACGACGTTCATGCCGTGACCGGCGACTTGTGAAAGAATACGGTGTTCTTTAAATAAGGGGATGGTGATCATTTGGCAGAACAATCCTTTATTAGCCGTTTCCAGCATTGTCCAGGCGGCTTTTAAGGATAAGCTTTTCGGACTTTGGAATTCAATGGCGATCATCATCCCTTTACCACGCGCTTCCTTGAGGAATTCATATTGAGAGGTCATTGCATTGATGCTGCTGATGATGTCTTCACCGATTTTGGCGCTGTTTTCCACCAGTTTCTCTTCCTGGATAACATGTAAGGTCGCCAAGCCGGCCGCCATCGCCATATTGTTTTTGGAGAAGGTTGAGCCGTGAACTACCGCTCTGTCCATACGATTAAAGACGGTGTCCATGATTTTTTCCGTCATCGCCACTGCGCCGACCGGGACGAAGCCTCCTGAGAGCGCTTTCGCCATACAAATCATATCCGGCTGCACCTCCCAATGGTCAATCGCCCAGAATTTGCCGGTGCGTCCCAGACCGGTTTGCACCTCGTCGGCAACGAATAAAGTACCGTATTTTTGACACAGACGCTGCACTTCAGGTAGATAATGATCATCCGGCACATTGACCCCTTTACCTTGCACTGGTTCTACAATGAAGGCGGCTACATCGTTATTGCTTAACGCCTTTTCCAATGCTTCCAGATCATTAAATGGAATGGATTGACAGCCAGGCAATAACGGGCCGAAACCTTCGCGAAAAATGGGTTCGCCGTTGAGCGATAAGGAGCCCAGGGTTAAGCCGTGATAACCGTGGTCGCAAAAAACGACTTTTTCGCGTTTAGTGACATAGCGGGAAAACTTGATGGCGGCTTCTACGGACTCGGTGCCTGAGTTGCAAAAAAACATTTTTGTCAGGTTTTCAGGAGTCGTTTCAAGAATGCGTTCCGCCAATAAACCGCTGAGCAGGGATACATCCATTTGCACCAGGTTCGGCAATTCCGAGGTAAGCGTTTCTTGTAAAGCTGAAACCACGGTCGGGTGATTGCGACCGACTGCAAACACGCCGAAACCGCTCAATAAATCGAGATATTCCTGATTGTCTTCATCATAAAGATATTGACCGTTGGCTTTGATATAGTTGCGGTCATAGCCTATGGTTCTTAAAACCCGAACCATTTGGTTGTTAAGATGCTGTTCATGCAAATCAAATTTCCGATCAAATTGGTGCGAAAAAAGATCAGCGATACTAAAAGACATGGATACCTCGATAGATTAAGTTCGGTTGCCGTAAAAAGCCGGTAAAACGATTAATGTGCAAAGCAGTGTAAAGGAAATGCCGATAGCAAGCAAAACGCCCATGCTGGCCGTTCCTAAATGTGGATTGAATGTTAAACTGGAAAAACTGCAGAAAGTGGTGAGCGAGCTGAAAAAAACGCCGCGCGCCGTGCTGCTTTGTAGGACATTGCCGCTGTTGGAATAACCGGATTTTAAGCGGTGCAAAATATGAATGCTGCTGTCTACGCCCATGCCCATTAACAAAGGGAGGGAGATGATATTGGCGAAATTAAAGGAATTGTCCAGTAGTACATTGGCGGCGCCGGTTAATAGGGAGGCTAATAATAACGGGCCGATAATCAATAAGGTGTCTTTAAGGCTTCTTAAAATAATCAGCAGCAGGATAAAAATCGCAATCAGCGCTGAACTGAAAGCCTGAATAAAGGCTTTGACCACGGCTACGCCGGATGCCTGGTCGGCGACTGGCAAGCCGGTGGCGGCCGGGTCTACCGATTGTACTTCGGTGACGAATTCATTGAGATTTTCAACCTGATTTTGGTCTTTGGCCGGGGCAATCAGAATTTTGTAGATTTTGTTCGGGCTGATCCAATGTTCCAATAAATAGCCGGGTAAATCGTCCAAAGTATAGGCTTGAGCGCTGATGCTGGATTTCAATCGATTCAAGGTCATCGGCAACAGACTTAGCAGTCGATGCTCCAGGTTTTTAGCGGCGTCAGGCTGTTCGATATCAGCGCTTAATTGATTCAGGTTGTTTTTTAAAGCGCTGATCACTTCCAGTTGTTCAGGTTTGATTTTATTATCGGCTTGTAATTGATCAATTTCAGCGATAAAAGCATTTACCGCTTGATTCGGATTGCTATCGACAATGTGTTGTTGATTAAATCCTTCTAATTGATGACCTAAAATCAGCGCGAGTTCATCAAGAATCTCCAGTTTTTCATTTTGATCCAAGGCCACCAGGTCATTCACCATAATGGTTTGATGCACCGACGGCAATTCATTCAATTGCTTAGCGACTTGTTGGGCGGATTGAAGGTCTTCGGCTAGCGCGATCAAGGCGAAAGGCGAGTCATCCTTGGATTTCAATAATTCTTTAATGGTGGCGACCGATTCGCTGTTCGGGTCGCGCATATTGATTGGATTGGAGTCAAAAACCAATTGCGTCAGAATAGCCCCGGAAGCTAAGGCGAAAATAATGGAATAAACTTTGATGCGAGTGCTTTGGCGCACCGGCAATTCATTAATAAAAGTCGGCAATAACCGCGCTTTCATCGGTTTCACATTTTTGACCTGTAAAACATCCAATAAAGCAGGAATGATGGTTAATGAAACTCCCAAGCCGATAAACATACTGACGCCGGAGATAATGCCTAATTCTGAAACGCCGGAAAAGTCGGTGGGGATGAACGCTAAAAAACCGATTGATGTGGTGAGGGCGCATAGGAATATGGATACGCCGACGGTGGAAATACTGTGCTTAATGGCGTCGGTATTATTCATGCCCTGGCCGAGACATTCGCGGTAATGCAGGCAGACGTGTATGGCGTAGTCTACGCCCAGTCCGATATAAAGTACGGCGAATGAAATACTGATCAGGTTCAGATGACCGATGGCGACTGTCGCGAAACCGGCGGTTAATATCAAACCCATGATTAAGGCAAAGAATGTAGCAATCAATAGTTTGTATGAGCGTAAGCCGATGAGTAATGATGCGCAGACTAATAATAATGAGACCACCCCGGCCACCACTGCGCCGTGACTGACGCCTGCAAGCTCCTCATGTTCTAAGGCGATTTCGCCGGTAATGCGGATATTGACCGCTGGATATTGCGTGGTGATTTCGGCCATTTCCCGGCGCGCCGCGTTAAGCGAGGTCTCAGCCGGCAAGATAGCGTTATAATCCATTATAGGACGGGCGACGACGATGGTGCGGTTGGTTTGACTATTGAGTTTGTTTTGGCCTAATAAGCTTTGCCAGGATAAGCGTTTATGATTGCCTTGTAATTCATCCTGTACGGAATCATTAATAGCGTTTAGTAATGGACTGATGTCCATCGGCAGTTCATCATCTTGCTGTTTGAGCGCTTGAGTAATGATGTCAAACAAGCCTTGCAAATGAAAATTTTGCGAAAGGTAGCCGAGAAAAGGCTGGGCGTCTGTTAATTTTGCGGATAATTCTTCCAGCTCATCATGCTCTAAATACAATAAGGCTTGTTGCCGGAAAAATGCATTATCGGTGGGAATATAGACTGAACGAAAATGTTGAGGAATGGCTGTGATACGCTGTTCTAGTTGTTTTGCCGCTAATGTTGATTCTTCCGGGGTGAGCGCTTCCACCACGAATAGAATGGCGCCGGAATCTTGAGGGAACTCCTTTTCCATGCGCACGCGATTTTTTTGGAACGGCAGTTCAGGAGAGAGTAGTTCCGAGGAGTTGGTATTAACACCCAGATGGGCAATGGTGTAATACAGGGAAAAACCGGACAGCACGCAGCTTAAGAAAATCAAGGTTAACGGGAAGCGTAAAACGCCGTTCCCCCAAAAATTTAAAAAACGTTCGATGCAGGTGGATGTAGATGTGCTCATGCTGAGTGTTTAACAAATATTTTGCAAGTGTGCTGCGGTAGCTTTTAATGTGTGGTTGGCTTTTTTGAAATGCAAGCCTAGGCGAATCAAAGCAGGGATTTCCCAAAGGTGAAGCAGAATATGGCGAATCAGTTTATTGAAATTGATTTCGCCGGATGCTTCCATTGCCTGGTCAACAGCCTGAGGTAAAGGGAAATCAACCGGGTCGGCGATAGCGCGTATCGTTAAAAAAGGAACATTGTTATCCCGACAAATGCGGGCGACGGCGAAACTTTCCATATCTAAAGCCAGTGCGGATGTTCGCTGATTAAAATCCTTTTTTTCCCGAGTTGAGGCAATGATGCGGCTGCTATCGGCCATTTTACCGTTAACCACATTTAAATCAGTGTTTAATGTTTTAACAACGCGGTTTTGCCAATTTTTGTCGCAGACAATCATATTGCCTTGTTCATCTTCAAGGCTATCGGCGACAACTAGATCGCCGGATTTAAGCTGTTCCGTTAATGCGGCGGCGCATCCCCAGCTGATCAGTTGTTGAGCGCCTTGCGCTATTAATTGTTTGGCGGCTGTTTCAGCATTAGCCGCGCCTGCGCCGGCATAAGCAATCAAGACTTGACTGTTCAACCAGCTAAAGTCGCCTTTGTTTAATTTTTCCGATGTGAGACTGGCCAGTTCTTCCGGCAGCGCAACGATAATCCCGCTGATCACTGCTGTTTTAACTCATTGCGGTATCGCGCCAGCGCCCATAGCGGGAAGAACTTGTCGTAGCCGTGGTATTTCAAATAGAAAACTCTTGGAAAGCCGGGCGCGGTGAAGCATTTATCATCCCAGGAGCCATCCGCCAGTTGTGATTTCAAAATGAAATCAATGCCGCGTTTGACTTCCGGGCAATCTTCTTCGCCTGCTGCGATCAAGCCCAATACCGCCCAAGCGGTTTGGAATGCGGTGCTGAAGTGATATTTACCGCGGAATTTTTCATCGTCATGATAGCTGTTGTTATCTTCGCCCCAGCCGCCGTCTTCGCGTTGTACGCTTTTCAGCCACTCTGCGGCTTTGGTGTACAAAGGATCTGATTTAGGAATGTTTGTTTGTTCCAGGCCTAACAATACCGACCAAGTACCGTAAATATAGTTGGTGCCCCAACGTCCGAACCAGCTTCCGTCTGCTTCTTGTTCGCTGCGCAAATAATCCAAAGTGCGATGTAAAGCGGGCAAATATTCGTCATGGTTTTGGCAGACTTTCGCCATTAACATGGCGCAGCGGGCGCTGACATCAGCTGTCGGCGGGTCTAATAACGCGCCGTGGTCAGCAAAAGGAATTTCATCTAAATAATGATAAGTATTATCGACATCAAAAGCGCCGTAGCCGCCGTTTTTCGACTGCATGCCAACGATCCAGCGAGTGGCCAGGTGAATTGAATCGTCCATTTCCGGGTAATCGGAATCAGCCATCGCAAAGGCAACCACGGCGGTATCATCAACATCCGGGTAATAAGGGTTTTCAAACTGGAACGCCCAGCCGCCGCCTTCCAGATTCGGGCGAGCTATCTGCCAATCACCGGGTTCATCTGTCAATTGTTTGCTTTTTAACCAGTCGTATGCGCGGGTTAAGGCTTGACGATTGCCGCTCTTATCAGACTCTTGCAAGGCCAATGCGGCCAAGCCGGTATCCCAAACCGGCGACAAACACGGTTGGCAATAGGCGTCTTCATCGTTAATCACCAATAATTTATCAATGGCTTGGCGCGCAGTGACTACATTAGGGTGATCGTGCGGCATGCCTAATAATAGCATTGCTTCATAAGCGTTAACCATAGCCGGGAAAATGCCGCCCAGCCCATCTTCGCCGTTTAAACGCTCGGTGAACCAAGCTAATGCTTTATCTATGGCGCGTTGATGCATCTTCTTGCTAATCAATGGTCGTGTTACCCGTCCCAATTTGTCCAGCGCCAGAAAAAATTTGTTTAACAGCGTGCGTTCCGGAAAATAATGTTTTTCTTCATCCGGGTGGGTGACGAACAATTCCAGAATATCTACTTTGTGTGGGTTTTTCGCAGTGGCTTTTAAAGTGCATAAAATAAACAAAGGCACCATCACCGTGCGCGACCAATAAGACACTTTATCCAAATGAAAAGGGAACCATTTGGGAAACAGCATGATTTCCACCGGGATATAAGGGACGCCGCGCCACGGTAGCTGCTCGAATGTGGCAAGTGCAATGCGAGTGAACACATTGGCCTTAGCCGCGCCGCCGCAGGATAAAATGTATTCGCGCAGTTTTTGCATATGCGGCGCATCTATATCGTCCCCGGCTAATTTCAGCGCATAGTAAACTTTTACGCTACCGCTAATATCGCCTGCGCCGCCGGTAAACAAAGGATAGCTGCCGTCTTCAGATTGACGCTTTCGCAAATATACGGCGATTTTTGCTTGTAAAGCCTCGTCAATATCGTCCAAGTAATGCATCATTAAGATGTATTCCGCAGGGATAGTGCAATCGGCTTCCAACTCGAATAACCAGTAACCGTCTTCATGTTGTAAATCCAACAAATATTGTTGGGCTTTAGAGATGGCCTGGTCGAGATTCGAGGGAATGGATGTTGACCTTGTGTTAACATCCGCTAAATCCGGATAAGTTGCTGCATTCGCTTCTGTAAACATGATGATTCCTTATATTTTCAGGTTACGCGGATGGCGAATAATGCCAATCAGGTGTTTTAAGTTTTCGGCAAGAAAGATTAAATAAAAGTGACAACAGGCTGTTGCTGCGCACGCTCAATTTGGTAGCTAAAATTGTTGCTTTAACGCTGTTGCGCGTGATTTTGACTTGCTCTGATCGGGTAAAGTCTAAATTGTCTTTGATTTTTCTGAGCGTCAATACCGCCATGCCCAAGGCCCACAGGCAAAAGTTCCTGATCCCGGTTTCATGGCTGGGTAACAATTGGGTATAGGTGAGGGCGTTTTGCAAATGTTGTTGGGCGATGCCGATTAAATGTTCCAGACCGGCTTTAAATTCAGCGCTATTATTGTCTGCATTCAAATCAGCCAGTTGATAGCCGGTTTCATCAAAAATATCTTGAGGCAGCCAGCAAACGCCGCGCTCGGCATCATCCCAAATGTCTTTGAGAATGTTGGTCATTTGTAAACCTTGTCCGAAAGAAACCGAAAGCGCAAGCAATTCTTCCTTGTGTTGGTTTATTTCTTCAGAGTAATGACAAAACAACTTGGCTAGCATCTCACCTACGCAACCGGCGACGTAATAGCAATAATCATCCATGTCAGCCATGGTGTTTAAGCCTGCGCTTAGATTCAACGCTTGAAATTTCGGCATGCCGTCGGCCATGGTGGAGACGCATTCGGCTAAAGCGTCAATTTGTTGCTGAGCAAAGCTATGGGTGATGGCAATCACGCGCGGCGTCAATTGGATCAAACTATGTTCGGCCGGTATGGTTTGTTCGGATAACAGCGGCGCCAATTCCTTGGCGAATTGCTCGGCATTCAAACCGGTGCGGGTGATTTCAATAAATTGTCCGCAAAAATGTTTTTTCTGTTCAGCATTGAGCGAGACTTCGTCTTCAATAGTGTCTACGATTCGGCATAATAAGTAAGCATTGGCGACCGGCGCATAAAGTCCTTCAGGCAGTTGAGGAATAGTCAGGGCGAAGGTGCGCGATACCCCCTCCAGTAAAACCGCTTGCAGTTCAGAGTCCGTTAGATTAATTAAGGTTTCCGCGTTATTCGCTGAGATTTGAGTTCCACTCATGTGTTTTTGCTTACTTAAAAAGGATTAATAAGGTAATGATAGACTGTTTGTTGGGGTTTTGCAAAGTCTTGTTGTTTTGAAACAAAATCAGAACTTGATGCGACTGGTTTTATATTTTAATGGAATGCTAAAACATTATATATAATAGTTGCTTATGGGGATTTTAAAGTCCTAATGGAGGTCTGATATTTGTTGAGAAAAGCATGAATTCATGCGATTATAATTTTCAGATTTGTTGTTTTTTTTTATTTTTACTGGAGAAAATAAAAAAAAAGTAGTATTCTTTTATCCCTTGTTGTAGTTGATAAAGCTGCGATATTTATATAAAAACTTTTTAGAAGCAATGAGTTGTGAGTTTTTTTAGCGCTTTTATAAAGTTTTTCTGTTGTGATAGTGCAACAGGTTTGATTTCGGAATTGATAATTTCAGGAGTGTAAGCAAGTGAGTGTACCTTTACGTCAACAGATTGCAGTGGGCAGCTATTTGATTAAACAAAAGCTGAAAGGCGTTAAAAAATACCCTTTAGTGCTGATGCTGGAGCCCTTGTTTCGGTGTAACTTAGCTTGCGCGGGTTGTGGTAAAATTGATTATCCTGACGATATCTTAAATAAGCGTTTATCCGTACAAGAATGTTTGGAAGCGGTTGATGAATGTGATGCGCCGATGGTGTCGATTCCCGGCGGCGAGCCGTTAATTCATAAAGATATGCCTGAAATTGTTGAAGGCATTATTGCTCGTAAAAAGTTTGTTTATCTTTGCACCAACGCTTTGTTGCTGAAAAAACGCATTAATGATTACAAGCCTTCTCCTTATTTAACTTTTTCCATTCATTTGGATGGCAATCAAGAACGTCATGATCATTCGGTTTGTCAAGAAGGCGTTTACGATATTGCCGTGGAAGCGATCAAGATGGCTTTGGAAAAAGGTTTCCGGGTCACTATTAATTGCACTCTGTTCCAGGGCGAAACAGCGCCGGAAGTGGCGGAATTCTTAGATTATATGACTGAATTAGGCGTGGAAGGCATTACTATTGCGCCGGGCTTTAGTTATGAAAAAGCGCCGATGCAGGATGTCTTTATTAAAGGCAGAGATGTTAAAGAATTGTTTAGAGGAATTTTCAAATTAGGCAAGCAGCGTAAGCAAAAATGGAAGTTGAATCATTCCTCTTTATACCTTGACTTCTTGGCGGGCAATCAGAATTATGATTGTACGCCTTGGGGAAATCCTACCCGCAATATTTTCGGTTGGCAGAAGCCTTGCTATTTGCTTGATAATGAGGGATACGCCTCCAGTTTCAAAGAGCTTTTAAGCGATACGCCTTGGGATAAATACGGCTCAGTGAAAAATCCTAAATGCGCAAGTTGTATGGCGCATTGCGGTTATGAAGCAACCTCGGTTGAGGATACCTTGAAAAATCCGCTGAAAGCTTTGTGGGTCAGCATGGTGGGACCAAAAACAGAAGGCGATATGTTGCCGGAAAAAACACCGGAATATGAAGACGATTTACCATCAATCAAAGGTATTCCTGTCAAAATCGAGTCTTAATGAGTGAGTTTGTTTTCTCGGCTACATGGATAGCCTTATTAATTTGGCTCATTACATTGCTGTTGCCCTGGCAACCTTGGCGAGTCAGAGAAGTGCTGGAGGCCGAGCCAGCGGATGCGGAATTTGATTTAAGCGACATAACTGTTGTTATCCCCGCTCGCGATGAAGCGGAAGTGATCGGCGGAACTTTGCAGGCTTTGAAGCAGCAAGGTCGCGGTTTGAAAGTGATTCTGGTGGATGACGATTCCAGCGACGATACAGTAAAACTAGCGAAGCAGGTTGAACTGGATGAATTGACGATTATCGAATCCAAGCAGTTGGCTGCCGGTTGGACGGGTAAATTATGGGCGCAAGAACAAGGCCTGAAAAAGGTTAACACGCCGTTGACCTTATTGTTGGATGCCGATATTGAATTAAAGCCCGGCATGTTAAAAGCTTTAAAAAATAAATATCGGCAAGATGATTTGCAATTCGTTTCTTTGATGGCTGTTTTGCGTTTGGATTCGTACTGGGAAAAATTATTGATGCCGGCTTTCATTTATTTTTTCAAAATGATCTATCCATTTGCATTGGCGAACAAGCAGGATTCTTCCCAAGCCGCTGCGGCGGGCGGTTGTATTTTGATTGAAACAGCGGCTGTTCGCCAAATTGGCGGTTTGGTGACTATTAAGGATGCGGTTATTGATGATTGCACCTTGGCTAAGGCGATTAAAAACAACGGTAAAAAAACCTGGATAGGCTTAACTCACGGGGTGGTTAGTCAACGGCCTTACGCAACATTATCTGAAATCTGGCAGATGGTGGCGCGCACGGCATATACCCAATTAAAATATTCGACATTATTGCTGCTGGCCTGTACCGGCTTAATGTTGCTTTTATATTGGTGGCCGTTGACGGCGATAATGGTCGCCGGGCAATCCTCACTCGCAGTGATTAATAGCATTTCTTTATTGTTGATGCTTTGTTTGTTTATTCCAACCTTACGTTTCTATCAATTAAACGTGGCTTGGAGTTTGATGTTGCCGATGGTGGCGTTGCTTTATTTATTGATGACCTGGACTTCAGCATTGAGATTTTGGCGCGGTGAACGTTCTCGTTGGAAAGGACGTTCATATAACAGGATAGATGCTTGAAGAGTTAAGTGATTAAGAGGCTTTAATGATTATTAAAATTGAGAAAATTCAGCATTTGATGGGTTTTTTTCTGATTTTGTTTACTGTATCTCTCGTTCAGGCGGAAGAACAGAAAACTCGGATGGTTACTGAACAGGCTATGCCTGAAACAGCTCGACAAGTGGTTGAGCAGTTTCAATCCGTGCTGTTGGATGTTATGAAACAAGGGCAGGCTTTAGGGTTTCAAGGACGCTTCGATAAATTGGCGCCTGCGATAACGCAAAGCCATGATTTAACAAAAATCGCCCGTATTGCCGTCGGTAGGGAATGGAAAAAATTAGCCGATGATCAACAGCAAGAGTTAGTCGATCAATTTATTAAAATGAGCATTTCCGCCTATGCTTATAATTTCAAAGCGTATGATAATGAACTTTTTGAATTTGTTTCACAGGAAGAAACGGCCAGAGGCGGTATTATCATCCATAGTATATTTAAAATTCCGGATGATAAAGATGTGAAGTTTGATTATATGATGAAGAAAAAAGGCGATAGTTGGAAAATTATTAATGTTATCGCCAACGGTGTGAGTGATTTGGCTTTAAGAAGATCCGAATACACGAGTATGTTAAAGCGCCAAGGATTTGAAGCGTTGATTGCAAAAATTATTGAAAAGACGGAAAATTACGCTAAATAAAAGAAAGACAGGTATTAATATGCGTTTGAATCAAGAAAATTTAACTATGAAGACACGGTTTTTGTTGGCTTTTGTCTTATTCAGTTCTTTATTGTTAGGCGGGTGCGCCTCTAAAGATGTAGTCGATTCATCAGCCGAAGGCGCGGTTATTGAGCCGGGGGCGGAGCTTGTTGAAGATGAGCGCGACCCTTATGAAAGTTTCAACCGTAAGGTCTATTCCTTTAATAATCAAGTTGATACATATGTTGCTAAGCCGGTTTCGGATGCCTATTTATGGGTAACGCCTACTCTCGTACAGACCGGTATTGCCAATTTCTTTAGTAATTTGAAAGAAATTAATGTCGTTATTAACGACACTTTGCAAGGTAAATTCAAGCAAGGCGCTGAGGATACCGGGCGGTTTGCGGTGAACTCCACGATCGGTTTGTTAGGCATATTTGATGTGGCGACAGAACTGGGCTTGGAAAAAAATGAAGAAGATTTCGCCCAGACTTTGGCGGTTTGGGGCGTTCCTCAAGGTTCATACTTAGTACTGCCTTTTATCGGGCCGACAACTTCCAGAGGCATTCCCGGCAGTGTTTTCGATACCGCCGCTAATCCAACTACTTATGTTGGTTTTCCGGTTCAGTTAGTCTCTATGTTAAATACCCGGGCGAATGCGGAAGGCGCACTGAACTTTATAGATGAAGCCGCTCTGGATCCTTACGTCTTTACTCGCGAATCATTTTTACAGCATCGTAAGTTTCTGATCACTGATGGCGAATCCGAAGCAACAGATGATGCGCTGGATTTAGAAAGCGAATTTTATGAAGATGACGAGTTGCTTGAAACTGAATCCGAAAACGTTATCGAAACAACAACTCAAAAGACAGAACCGGAATCAAAGAAAAATAGTGATGATGTTGAAGAATTAAATGCTGTATCCGATTATGAGCAGTCTAAAGCAGAACTTGAAAAAGCGACTTTAGAATATCGAGCGGTTTCTAAAGAATTGGAAGCGGTTCAACAATAATAGAAAACTCGCCAGCTACTACAAAAGTAGTCGCTGGTTTTTATGTTTTTCTCTTTTGCGGCGAATCAGCCAGACTATCTTAAGCTAAAATAGCACACTCCGCTGATTACCAGCGCCATCATCAAGTTCAACACTACGCCTTCCCTAGCCATATCTTTAATATGAAGACGATTAGCGCTATAGACAATGGCGTTCGGCGCAGTCGCCACCGGCATCATAAAAGCGCAACTGGCGCTAATAGTTGCGGGTATCATCAACAATTTCGGATCAACGTTAGCCGCAGTCGCTGCTGAGGCCAGAATCGGCATCAGTAAAGTGGCGGTTGCTGTATTGCTAGTCACTTCAGTAATGAAACTGACGATCAGGCAGATTGCTAAAATTAACACGTAAATAGGCAAGAAAGATAAATGGGTGAGTGACTGTCCCAATTGAACGCTTAAGCCTGATTCGGTAAAACCTTTGGCAATTGCAATACCGCCGGCGAATAATAACAGCATGCCCCACGGGATTTCCACGGCGGTTTTCCAGTCCAATAATGTGTCTTTATTCTCGCCGCTGGGAATAATGAACATCAAGACTACGCCCAACACAGCAATGGTGCTGTCGCCGACTGCATTTAAACCCAACCATGAAGTCCATAATTTTCGCGTTACCCAAGCCATAGCAATCAGACTGAAAACAATCAACACTCTTGTTTCCGGCTTGCGCCAAGGTCCCGGCTCAGGCAGTATAAAGTTTTGATTATTGGAAACATTCCGCGTTAACCATAAAGCCATTAACGGCAAACCGACAAAGATAACCGGCGTACCGATTTTCATCCATTCCAGAAAATCGAAATCAAATCCGGTGGTTTCCTGATAAATACTAATGAAAATAATATTTGGCGGGGTGCCGATAGGCGTTCCGATACCGCCCAGACTGGCGGCATAAGCGATACCTAAAATTAAGGCTGTACCCATGGCTTTATCATCAATATTTTGCAAAGCCGCAATGGCGATAGGCAGTAAAATCAAGGTTGCTGCGGTATTGGATATCCACATGCTTAAAAATGCCGCCGCCAACATAAAACCGATAACCACTCGGCGACCGTTTTTTATGCCGACCAGTTTCACCATATAAATCGCCAATCTTCGGTGTACGCCACTTTTTTCCAGCGACTTGGAAAGCATAAAGCCGCCCAGTAGTAAAAGAATAATATGGCTGCCGAATGCCGAAGCGATTTGTTTATGGCTTAATACCCCGGAAAATGGAAATAGCGCAAAAGGAATTAATGAAGCGGCGGGAATCGGAATTGCCTCGGTGACCCATAACATCACTGTTAACAAAGTTATCGCCGCTGTCCAAGCGACGGCGGAAGTTTGTCCAAACAGGGTGAATAAAGAGGCGCCGACCAATATTGCTATAACTAAAGCGGAATACAGAATTATCGTTTGGTTTTTTGACATGGAATAGCGGTTTTTGTTTTTTGTAATTATGGTTTAAATTCACTGGCTTCAATAAATGAAAGTATTGGTATTTTCATTCGAAAGGAGTAAAGTTGAACTTAAAGGTAAGCGTAGATTCAATATTATATAAGCATAGGGCTGAGGATTTTATCAAACCCGAAACTAACTTGTCTTTTTGCTCAGTTTCTGCGTTGTGAAAATAGTTGCGTAGCTTGCTATGCGCCTATTTCCACGCCTTGAACCTGAACAAAAATCCTACGCTAGTTCCGGGTTTGATTTCAACCTCAGCCCTCACGGAAGTATAAACGCTAATAGTAGTAGCAGAAAAAATTAACTCAATGGAATTCAGAAAGCTTACTCCTTTTGATTCCATGAAAGAATAAAAAACAAAAAATGATGATGTTTTAGCTAAGGAACGTGAATTTTATAACATCCGAAACTGACTGGTCTTTCTGTCCATCTTCAGCGTTGCGGAAACAGTTGCATAGCTTGCTATGCGCCTGTTTCCGCGCCTTGAATATGAACAGAAATCCTGCGCCAGTTTCGGATGTTATTTCATCCCCGTTCCTAAACAACGACAAATTTGGTCAGTTTAAATTACGAAATACTGTAATCAGAACCGCGGAGGTGAGTAATGAAAAAGATATGTACTATCATGCTGCTTTTTTTCATTGTCCCAAACACGGCGTTATCTGATGATTGTGGATCAAGCATTTGTAATGAAAGCGATCAAGAGGATTTAAATAATCCGGAAAACGTTGGGGCGCCCTCAATTCTGGATAAACTGGATGAGCAAATTATCGCTTCGGTAAACAATCAAATTTCAAAAATTGATAATGATTTAAGCCTTGAATATAGAAAGAAAAAGTTAAGCCTTAAATACAACATGAACGATAAAATTCCTTTGGTAGACTCCCACTTTAGCATCACCTACAAAAAAAGAGCCGTTACTTTAAATTATTCGATCGCGATTTGGTGAAAAAAGCATATGTGGTTTAACCCCCTATTTAGCCGCTTTTTTTTCCCTTTTATTATCATTCTGTATTTTATCAATCCTGGATACTGCCTGGTTTTTAGCAATCAATCATTATTTGAAAAAATACACCCCCTTGTTCCTCTAGGCCATTCCGATTCAGTCTATGCGATTGACTTCTCGCCGGATGGACGGTTGGCTTTTTCGTTGGCTTATGATCAGGTCTTACGTGTTTGGGAAGTGGAAACTGGCAGAGAAATCAAGCGTTTTTCTATGCAATCCGATTGGGTGAAAGCGTTGGCGGTTTCTCCTGATGGTTTAACGGTCTTGAGCGGCGGAACAAACAGGGAAATGCGGTTGAGGAATATTGCCAGCGGCGAAACAGTTCTGCAATTAGACGGCCATTCCCGGCAGATTAATACGATTCAATTTTCTACAGATGGGCGTTTTATTATTTCGGCGGGAAATGATCGAATTATTAAACGTTGGGATACCGAAACCGGTGAATTATTGAATGAATATCGCGGCCATCAAAGCCCTATCAAATCAGTTGTGTATTCGAAAAATGGAAAATGGCTGACTTCAGCAGCGGAGAATGGTGAGGTTATTGTTTGGGATGTACAAACGAAATTACCGGTAAAAAAATTTATAGCCCATCAAGGCGCGGCGAATTCAGTTGTTTTTCTGGAGGATGAACGCCTTTTGGCGTCATCTGGGGCTGACGGTCAAATTTTCTTATGGGATTGGCGACAAGCCGAGCGGGTCGGCGAATTAAAAGGGCATGAAAAAACTGTAAACAGTATAGATATATCCGTCGATGGGCGGCAGTTGTTGTCGGCTAGCGATGATAAGACTATTCGTATTTGGGATTTGACAAATCAACAGCTGATACGAAAGATTAAAGCTCATCAAGATAAAGTGATTGGCGCTAAATTCTCGCCAAACGGTCATTTCGTGTTGTCTGGCAGTTCGGATAATTCATTACAGTTATGGGGAGCAGTATTTGGCAATCCTATCATGAAATTTGAAGGTTATGCTTCATTAGCTAATTCGCTGACTTTTTCTAAAGATGGCAAATGGTTGTTTTCCGGACATCAAGATAGAACGTTAAAACTTTGGGATATGGAAAATGCGGAAAATATTAAAACGTATAGTCGGCATGACGCCAGCGTTAACAGTCTTGCGGTATCCGGAGACAAACAATGGATGGTTTCAGGTAGTTCAGATAATACGATTAAATTATGGCGAGTGAATGATGGTTTGCTTGATAGAACTTTGGAAGGGCATCAAGCCAGCGTCAACCAAGTTTTATTTAGCCCGGATCATCGACAAATTTTATCGGCGAGTGCGGATAGAACGATTAAATTATGGAGTTTGGAAGGACGCATCCTGAAAAGTTTTGTCGGGCATAAACGCTCTGTAACTGCAATAGCCTATGCGCCTGATGGAAGGTCATTTTTGTCTGCATCTAAAGATAAGACCTTAAGGCAATGGAATGTGAAAACCGGTCAGTATATTCAATTAAATGTTCAACCTACCCGGATTAATTCTATTCAATATAGCAATAACGGCCAATATGCGGTTACTGCGGGTTGGGAGGCGATTGTTTGGGAAATGCCCAGCGCTAAAATAAAAACCAGAATTCCACTTAACGATGTAACAGTAACCGAAATTAAAATTAATCAGCAAGGGACTTTATTAGCGATAGCTGATTGGAGTGGCGCTATAAAGCTGTGGGATCTGAAAAATGACAAGTTTCTAGATATTAAGCTTGGTCACGTCGCCGGCGTTCAATCGATTGATTTCAGTCCAGATGGAAATAGGTTGATCTCAGCATCAATGGATGGAACCATCAAATTATGGAATTTGCATAACGGGGAAGAGATTGTCACAATGATCGGCGCCGACAATGGTGAATGGATTACCTTGACGACTGACGGCTATTATAACCATAGCCCGGAGGGGACGGAGCTTATTCACTGGGTGGAAAAAAACGGTGTTAAAACCTATTCATTTGAACAGTTTGAGCAATATTATAAAAAGCCGGATATCATAAAAGGGCGATTATCCGGTTTACAACAGCTTGGTAAACCCGCGCCCATTGTTGAGTCGCCTCCGCAAATTGAAGTTGCGGAGCATTTATTTTCTGTTAAATCAGATCAAGATGAATTTGCTTTGAATTTAAAAATTCTTAGCGATGCGCCCGCCGATTATATTCATGTGTTTGTTAACGGCAAGCCGGTAATTAAACAACAAGTCGAGCAAGATGATAATTCGCTGACCTTATCTGTCCCCTTGTTTTCCGGAGCGAATCAATTAACTATGCGAGCTTATAATCAGTATGGGCTGGCCAGTGAACCAAAATTCGTTAATGTATATTCTACAGTGGAATCTAAGAAGCCTGATTTGCATATTATGGCAATCGGTGTCAGTCAATATAAAAAACTGTCCAGTGATTATCAGCTTACCTATGCTCATTCCGATGCTGAGAATTTTATCAAACGTTTCCAAAAAGCTTCAGCATCAGTTTTTGAAAACATTAATTATGAATATTTATATGATAAGCGTGCCGGGCTACAGTCGATTATTGACAGTCTGGGTAAATTTCAGTCTTTAATTGATAAAGATGATTTAGTTCTAATGTTTTTTGCCGGTCATGGGGTGAAATCTGATAAATCAGGAGAATTTTACTTATTAACTCATGATAGCGATCCGGATGATTTGAGTAACACGGCAATTAATTGGGATTTGTTGACCCAGCGTATTAAAGATATAAAAAGTCGAGTGATCATTTTTTTGGATGCTTGCCATTCAGGTAGCATTACTCGTCAAACGACGGTGCCAAATAATGAATTGGCTGAGAAATTATTTAGTCGAGAATATGGCGGCGTAATGGTTTTTTCAGCAGCTAAAGGAAGACAATATGCCTTCGAATCAAATACTTTTGGAGAAGGAGAGGGGTTGTTTTCTTATGGTTTGTCGAGAGCGTTAAGTCAGACTGGGCCGGAGGTAGATTTTAACGGTAATGGCATTTTGGAATTTAGTGAACTGGTGAGCTCTGTAAGGCAATTTGTTGATCAACAATCGGATGGACAACAAACGCCGTGGTTGTCCCATAAATCACTTTTTGGCGATGTCCCTTTGGCGAAAATTAAACATTAATCGGATAAGTTTGAATTATGATTAGTCGGCTATGTATTTTATTAATAATGCTTTTCCTTGCCGCCTGTCAAACAACGCGGCAATATGATTCCGACTTAGTGGAAAATGGTAAGCAGTGCGGAAAAACACGAGGCAGCTTTTTAGGAAGTTGGTTTGATTATTATGAAAGGGCTTTGTCTTTTGCCGATTGTTCAATGTGGGTTGAATCGGAACAGGATTTACGCAAAGCCATCAGTAAAAGAGGCGTTGATAAAAGGCGGGCTTATTCTTTAGGAATGCACTGGGTGACGGATTATTTTCCGCATCGAGAGTTAGGCGTTGCTTTATTTTATCAAAGAAAATATGCTGATTCGGAGGCGGAATTCAAAATATCGATGGCGCAATTTCCCAGCGCCAAAGCAGAGTATTATTTAAAACGCATACGCAAATTACAAGTCGAAATGAGTAATAGCGATCAACAACCGCCATTAATAAAGGTTAAGTCGCCGGTTCAAGGAGGAGCTTACGGTTCGTCAATCGTAAAGGTTGAGGCGCATATCGAAGATGATAGCCTGCTGGATAAGGTAATGGTTAATGGTAAAGTTTATCGACATGTGCCGCACTTCGTTACTGAAAACAATGTCCCTGTTCGGGTGGAGCGCAAAGTCGCAAAAATGGATTTGGTGATGGAGGCTGAAGCAAAGTTTAAAAAAGGAAAAGCGGTTATTGAAATCGTAGCAATCGACATCACGGGAAAGGTTAGCAAACACGAAACGTTTTTCAGCATTGACCAGCAGGCTCCTCAAATCTCGGTATCCAAATTAGTTCACAAAGTAAAAGGAAATGAAAAACAAATTCATTTGATAGCCGATATTCGAGATAAAAACTCGGATATACAGCAATTAACAATCAATGATCGAGTTTTACAGGTTAAAACCGAAAAACAGCGAAACAAGCAAGGGGAATGGGTTTTTTGGGCGCATATCGATGAAATATTTTCAAATGAAGATAGTGACCAGTTGAATGTTATTGCTCGCGATCAATTTGGTCATCAAACGGAGGCGCTATTTCAGTTAAAGGAAAGGCAAACAAAGCAAGATAAACAGGGTGAATTACTTGCAGTCTATTTAAAAAAAGGTCGTGAGCCACGCATTACATATGAAAAAAAAGCATATATTGAAGGTGAGGCGAAAAGCGGTAGTTTAATTAAAAAAATTGAGGTTAACGGCAAAAATATTTTAAATGGCCGAGGCAAACAAGTTTATTTCAATTATATGCCGACATTAAAGATCGGTAACAATGAGTTCACATTGCTTGTAGAAGACCAGGCCGGTTATAAACAGAAAATAGTTCTAGCAATTACCCGTAAAACTCCACCTAATCGTTCTATGCAAGAACGTTTGAATGTTGCTCAATTTCCGTTTCCATGTAATCAGGTTTCACGTTCTCCTTGTCGGGTGAGTTTACCTTTACATGAAATGTCGCATGAGTTATTAAAAAACAGAAGGCGGTTTCAGATTGTTGATGGAGAGATGATTGTTCGTTTGATTGATGAAACTAATCAATGTGAAAGGAGTGTTTCTGATAATTGTATTATCAAAGTTGCTGATGAGCTGGAACAGCGCGGGGTATGGAAGCAGCGATTTGCAAATGCCTTTTTTGTCGGAACGGTGATAGAACGAAGTAATGAAGAGTGGGATACAGCGGTTGAAATTTCCGGGCGCATGGTGGATAACAATAGCCGCGAAACGCTTACTAGCATCGATGTTTATGCTGAAAACTTGAGCGTTGATCAAGGGAGTTTATTGAGCCAGGCGCTGGTGACTGAAATTTCCGATGCGTTTCCATTGCTGGATAGGGAAATATTATTCATCAATGGCGAAGGCATGGAGATAAAGATGGGGAAACAAGATAGGGTTTGGTCGAAAATGCCGGTTCTGGTTTATCGAGTTAAAGACAATCAAAGCTGCGCCGATGCCGCTGTCACGCAAGTTAGCCAGCAAAAGGCTCAGGCCAGAGTTAGCCGTTTTTTTTGTGGTTCGCTGGAAAGCGGCGTTTATAGGGTCATTACCCGTTAATTTTTCCCAGTCCTAAGAACCTCTGACATTTATACTCCGGGATCTCCTCTCGATTCGCCTTACATGGCATTTAGATTTTGACAGTCCATGTAGGAATGATTTTTTTTAAGGTAGGCGATACATAATTTGTTTTTCACCATTTTTATAAATAATCAAATAATCCTCTAAGCCGTCTTGATTGCGATCCGATATTGACTGTAACCTGACTTCTTCTGCGGTCTCATCCGATTTGATAACCACATAATCTATAATCCCGCGTTGAATGACTTCATTCTGTTTAAAGGTAACAAGGCCGTAAGGGCTGATAGTTGCAGTAAAATCATCAGTAGATAAAAAGTTTTTCAGGCTGATCCAGTGAGCGGCTGTAGGATTGATGACTTGTTCAAAAATAGTCTCCACCTCGAAAAAATTATCGATTATTCTATGTATCGCATAATGATGGGCATATGCGATGGTGTTGTTAACGCCGTTTAGCTGCAATGTGATAATTCCAAGGGTATCCGGTTCAGGGTTTAACAATAGACTTTCATAACTGACCCGAGCGGCAAACCAGACTGAATCCGGATCGTTTTTTAACCCGATTTTAAGCATTCCATATTGATATTGCTGTAGTTGTAAATCGAGCAATGCCAATATATCGGTTAAAGCGTCAATTTGTTGCGGTTCAGCTGTTAAGATAACCCGGTGGCCGTTTTGGCTGATAAGTTCCAATAAGCCATCTGAGTTAAATGCTATGCCCGCTTGAAACGGCGACGAGAGTTGTAACAGATCAATCGCCCGAAGTGAGAATCTGATATTGACGGTTTCAGCCAGCAATATATGCGTTTCATCATCAGAAGAAAGCAAAATCTGATTATCGGCGCCGACTATTTCAACGGTATTGTTTAAGTCATCGAATACCTGGTTTTCCGTTAAATCTAAAGCGTCCGCCAAGGGAATTAACTCTTCATCATTATTAGGGTCGATTACTTTAATAGCCAGGGTATCGGAACTGCTGGCGCCGATATCGTCAACGACCGTTAAATTAATTATATATTCGCCGGGTTGGTCGAAATGAAATTCGGTTTCTATGGCTGATGACGTGTCTAAAGTATTCTCGCCATCCGAAGAGTTCCAAAAATAATTTTCAATATTGCCATCCTCGTCGCTTGATCTATGCGCATCGACTGAAAGAGTGAACGGCGCCGCTCCAAATGTATCGGATGCATTTATTTTTGCAATGGGCGTAATATTCTCAACATTGCTATCGCGTACTTTAAAGGTTTCACTAGCTGTTGCTGTTATTCCTTTATCATCCGTAACCGTTAAACTTAGCGTGTATTCGCCAGGTTGGTTAAAGGTGAGCTCTGTTGCGGCGGTATCCGCGCTGAATCCGTTAGATGAACTCCATTGATAGTTGGCTATTTCGCCGTCGTTATCACTAGACTCGCCGCCATCCAGATTTACGCTCAATGGCGCAACTCCTGCTGTGGCGGAAGCAATGATTTTGGCGACCGGCGGTTGATTTTCAGCGACTATTATTGTTTGTTCTGTTGAAGCCGTCGCGCCTTTGTCATCAGTTACCGTTAAGGTCACGGTAAACTCGCCAGGTTGCTCAAAAGTTAATTCAGCGCTGGCGGAATCGGCGGTAAAGCCGTTGGGTCCATTCCACTGGTAAGCGCTAATGCTTCCATCCGCGTCGTTGGACTCATCTCCATCCAAGCTAACAGTTAAAGGCGCAACGCCTGAAATATCGGAAGCAACGATTTTAGCCGTCGGCGGTTGATTGTCGGCAACGCTGATCGTTTCGTTGGTTGATGAGCTTGCGCCTTTATCGTCGGTTACGGTTAAGGTAACTGTAAAGTCGCCCGCTTGCTGAAAAGTAAAATCAACGCTTGCAGTATCGGCGTTTAAACCGTTGGAAGCGCTCCATTGATAAGTGCTGATCGTTCCGTCACTATCTGTCGATTGGCCGCCATCTAAAGTGATGGTAAACGGCGCAACACCCGTAGTGGATGACGCAAGAATTTTAGCGATGGGTGCGATATTATCGCTACCAACGGTAATCGTTTCACTGGCTGACGCGGTAGCGCCTTTATCGTCGGTTACGGTTAGGGTGACGGTAAAATCTCCTGTTTGATCGAATGTGAACTCAGCGTTGGCTGTTGTGGCGCTAAGTCCATTGGAAGCATCCCATTGATAAGACGCAATGGAACCGTCCGGGTCATTGGATTGTCCTCCATCAAGGGTAATGGTTAAGGGGGCCGGGCCGGTGTTGGCGGAGGCGATGATTTTAGCGGTCGGCGCTTGATTTTCAGCTACCGTAATTGTTTCACTGGCGGTTGCGGTAGCGCCTTTGTTATCGGTAACTGTCAGCGTAACGGTGTATGTACCGGTCTGTTCAAAGCTAAATTCGGCATTGGTGGTATTGGCGTTTAAACCGTTGGAAGTGCTCCATTGATATGCGGTGATGGAACCGTCTGGGTCGCTGGATTGGTTTCCCTCCAGGGTAATAGTAATCGGGGCGACGCCGGAGTTGGCGGAAGCGACAATTTTAGCGCTCGGTGCTTGATTTTCAGCTACGGTAATTGTTTCACTAGCGGTTGCGGTAGCGCCTTTATCATCGGTAACCATCAATGTTACGGTGTATGTGCCGGCTTGTTCAAAGCTAAATTCGGTATTGGCGGTATTCGCGCTTAAGCCATTGGAAGCGCTCCATTGATATGTAGCAATGGAACCATCGGAATCGCTGGATTGGCCGCCATCAAATGAGACAGTCAATGGCGCGATGCCGGATGTGGCGGAGGCGACAATTTTAGCGGTAGGCGGGTTGTTTTCAGCTTCAACTATTATCGTTTCACTGGTTTGTGAACTGCCGCCTTTATCATCAGTGACCGTCAGCGTTACCGTATAATTACCCGGTTGATCGAAGATAAACGTGGGATTAGTGTCGCTGGCGCTTAATCCATTCGACGCACTCCATTGATAGGCGGTAATAAAGCCGTCGCTGTCGTTGGATTGGCCGCCATCTAGTTTAACTTTTAAAGGAGCAATGCCGGAAGTCGTGGACGCGACGATTTTGGCGGTTGGCAATTTATTTGCCACAATGTTTATCAATTCGCTGGTTTGATCGCTGGCGCCATTATTATCAGTGACGGTTAAAGTCACTGTATAATCTCCCGCTTGATCAAATGTGAAATCGGCGTTAGTGGTATTGGCGCTTAAGCCGTTGGAAACGCTCCACTGATAACTGGCTATGCTGCCGTCACTATCGCTGGATTGTCCGCCTTCAAAAGATATTGTTGACGGAGCGATAGCCGATGTAGCGGAGGCGGTAATTTTTGCGGTAGGCGCTTGATTCGCGTTAACACTAATGTTAGTCGATGTTTGTGATGATGCGCCTTGATTGTCAGTCACTGTCAGGGTGATTGTATAATTACCGGTTTCATTAAATGTAAATGACGTGGTTTGACCGGAAGCCGATAGACCGTTGGAGGTACTCCATGCATAACTCTGTATACTGCCGTCTTCATCAGTAGATAGGCTGCCATCCAAACTAACTGTTAAGGGTGCAACGCCGGATTTTGGGGTGGCGCTGAATTTAGCGATTGGCGGTTGGTTGATGGCGTTTAAGGTGACTATTAATTCCTGAATTTCGAGATTATCAACAGCGGTGACGTTTTGGGTGAGAGTTTTGGTTTCAAAGCCTGATGCTGAGATATTGAAAGTATGTGCGCCAGCTTGCAACAGATAAACGAATTGACCGTTTTGTAGGGGAACCGGCAAGGTATTAGCGTCTATGGTATCGGTGAATTGCGCATCGCTGATTGGTTTATCATTTTGGTCGAGGACGGCAATGAATAAACGCCCCCAACCTGCGCCTTGACCTGTACCGGGGCCAATTTGAATAGTATAAGGCGTTGCTTTGTCAGCGGAAATTTCCAGATAATAAAAGCCTGAATCTGCTTGGCCGATAAAAAGGGCCAAATCCATAAAGTCCGTGGTTTCGGCAACCAGGTTCAAGTTTTCATTATAAGCTTTTAGGGTGAGAACGGCGCCGGTCGAATTGCTTGTATTAATGCCGAAACCTTGTTCAAATGCGTGTTCGCCCCAAACATAAAATTTATACCAATCTTTGTCTGCGATTTCGTGAATAGTATGATGATCTTCAGTAATTTGAAAATCATTATGTTTGGCGTAGTAGATATCGGTTGCTTGAGAAAAATTATTGTCACCAGGCTCCTCAGAAGAATCTGCATCTACTGCGGCAAATGCTTTATGGATGGAGAAAAGCTGGATAATTAAAAAAATGACGACTAAAGAATGATTAATTTTCATGGCTTTATCTCCATTGGGCTTGGATTATGAGAAGGCTTTTATGAATGATGTAAAATGTGTGGTTGTAATTCCTCTTTTATTAAGGTTAAAACGTCATGTTCCTTGATCGATTAAGCCATTTTTTACATCTCTCAGCTTGAGATTTTACAAAAGCGATCAGGTGGTTTCAGCGCCATATTTACTTGACAAGGCTTGTTTTTATGTATTCAACTAAAAACGAATGAATAAGGAACTGTAAAGAACATGTTCTTCTAATTCCTGGCTTAAGCCATCTAATCGTAAGCCGTCGCCCTCTGAATTAATATCATCGCCAAATCTATATTGATAGGCGATATCGAAAACAAATGTTTCCAAAGCGATACCGGTACCTAAACTAAAACCATAGACCGATTTTGGCTGGCCGTTAGTGGGTACGGGGTCATAAAACAGTCCCGCGCGTAAAGGAATAATATAATTGGCGCCAAATTCCTGGCTGATTATGCGGTATTCACCGCCTAGTCTGACATGGGTTGTGGCATCGACTTTAGATTCCGAAGACGGTGTAAATCCGAAGCCGATTGTTTCTACGCCATTAGCATCGCGACGAACAAAGTCGCCCCATTCGGTGCGGTAAACATCGCCGGCGACAGTTAAAGCGTCGGAGATTTGATATGAGACGCCGAAACCATATGAGATCGGCATATCATATTCTTCATTCTGAAACACAGTGGTTTGATTAGTCGATAAATTATCAGCTGAACTCCCGAACTGGGTGGTTCTTTCTATTTTACGTTCTACATCGGCAGTGAAGGGGGTTTTTACCACTGCGCCGATGACGATTTTTTGTTCATCTTGCTCGTAAACATTCCAGAATGCGCCGATATTGACATTGATGCCGCTGAATTTATTGGTTTCGGTTCTGATTTCATTATTGATGCTGGTAAAAGTCCCCCCGAAGCGACTGCTGGTTTCGGAAGTATCGAAGGTGACATACTGTTGTTTCCATTCATTCGGTTGAAAAATGTCATCCCATATATTTAATGAAACGCCAAAGGAAAATTCCTCCGTGACTTGTATCGCATAAGCTAAACCTAATGCATACAAATCACCGGTTTGCTCATAATTAAAACTACGGTCTACATCTGTTTGGCCAAAGGAGCCATCAATACCGAAATTAAAATTTTGATTCAATTGCCGGTCAAAATTAAATTGATGTTGGTAATTAAATGAAAAAATCATGTTTTTGCCGCAATATTCCGCGCTACAAGGTATGCTGGCGCTGGCATAGTTCATATCCGCGTAATCTACATTTTCGTCTGAATTGGCCGGAGGCAAAGCTGAAAAAGTATTATCTTCATCACGATTTACATAACTGCCGACAAACGCTATTTCCGGTTTTCGCAATTGGATTAAACCGCCGGGATTCCAGGAGGCGGCTGTTGCGTCATCAGCGATGGCGATGAAGGCGTTTCCCATCCCCAAAGCCCTGGCGCCGGAACCGACAGGGTTAAAGGTAGAAGCTATATTGACTTCATTAGCCGATATGCCTTGC
Organism: Methylococcaceae bacterium; assembly: GCA_006844585.1. GTDB lineage: Bacteria > Pseudomonadota > Gammaproteobacteria > Methylococcales > Methylomonadaceae > Methylomarinum. Next base: position 25,971 of record SPJM01000346.1, read on the forward strand.
CCGCTGGGGACTGATTGCGCTTTAAGCAGACTCGTTTGGGAACCAACTAAAGCCAATGCTGCTACATGAATAATTTTGTTTGGACGAGATGGCATATTAATACCTTTGGTTGTAAAGGCGTTTCGACAGAAATATATCGCCAAGCCTCAAAGTGGGTGGGAAAGGAAAAAATCGAGATGGAAATTAGCGTTAAAATTGAATTTTTTACGGGCGCAACGAGATAGTGTGGCATCACAAAAAACGATATTACGCATTTTGGGGCAATAAATGAATCCAACCCTATTTGAGGCCGCATCGTTCTTCCCCCTCCCGATGTAATAACCCCTGATTATTATTTTAGGTTAATTACTTATCTAATATGGCTAATCTATCCAGATAATGGATTAGAAACCTTAATTGACTAACTATAGTCTGTTTTATCAATCTCGTAAATGCCCATCGCCGTAAGCGACCCATTTATAAGTGGTTAACTCATCCGGGCCGACCGGGCCGCGGGCGTGTAATTTGTCGGTGCTGATGCCAACCACGGAACCTAGGCCATAGTCGCCGCCGCCGGATAAACGCGTTGAAGCGTTGATTAATACTGAAGCTGAATCCACTTGTTGTTCAAATTGTCGGGCTTTTTTCAGACTTTGAGTGACTATACTATCGGTATGGCCGGAGCCGTATTGATTGATATGGGTAATCGCTTCATCAATACCATTGACAATTTTGATGGACAAAATAGGCGCTAGATATTCGCTATGCCAGTCATCTTCCGTGGCCGACTGAATATCAGATATTAAATTTTGCGTGAGCGGGCAACCGCGTAGTTCGATGCCTTGCTCATTGAAAGCAGCTTTTATTTGCGGCAGCATGTTTTCTGCACACTGCTGATCAATCAACAAGGTTTCCAGCGCATTGCAGACCTGGATGCTTTGGCATTTAGAATTCAGCGCCAGCTCAACGGCGGTTTTCGGATCGGCGTCTGCGGCGATATAAAGGTGACAAATGCCATCATAATGTTTGATAACTGGAATTCGCGTTCCTTTGGCGATGCGTTCAATCAAGCTTTTACCGCCGCGCGGTATGAGTACATCGACATATTCCTCCATGTTGAGCAATTCACCGACCGCTTCATGACCCGGCGTGTGAATCATTTGTACGGCATGTTCGGGCAATCCGACTTCCAGGCAGCCCTGAACCATTGCATCAGTTAATAAGGCATTGGTGTTTATGGACTCGGAACCGCCGCGTAAAATGACTGCGTTACCGCTTTTGATGCATACCCCGGCGGCGTCGGTTGTGACGTTAGGTCGAGATTCATAAATAATACCAATGACGCCCAAGGGAGTGGATTTTTTATACACCCGCAGGCCTTTGGGATTGGTATGGCCTTCCAGAACTCGATTCAGCGGGTCTGGGCGTTGCGCCACTTTTTTTAAGCGCGATTGCATGTATTGAAAGACTTTTTGATCAATGGTTAGCCGCTTGATCATGGCAGCCGGTAAACCGGCTTGTTGAGCTTGGAAAACATCTTCCTGATTACAGGCTAAAATCTCATGCTTAGCTGCGCCCAGGGCTTCGGCCATCTTGGTTAAGGCCAGGTTGCGCGTTGCTTCAGATGTTGAGGCGAGTTGACGTGAGGTGGAACGACTTTGTTGGGCAATTTTTAATACGCTGTCCATTACTTATTTCACGATTGCTTTTCTGTTTTCAAAATATTCTCAATTACCGCATCACAAGAACCGCAACCGGTTGCTGCGCCGGTAATATCGCCAATGCGCTCTAAACTGTTTTCGCCGCGTTCGATCAGTTGCTGTATTTTTCCTAAAGTGGTGCCGCTGCAGTCGCAGATCACTTCATTCGGGTCGGTGAATTCGTCTTCGCTCATCGTTTATGCCGTTTGTTTATGTGGCAGTTCTACGTCAGTAATCGTTCCGGCATCAGGGTCATTAAAGATGGCTTCATCAATTTCATTTTCCCCGCGAGCGACGATGCAGCTTACCGTCGCATCGCCGGTGACATTGACAGCGGTGCGGACCATATCCAGGATTCTATCAACGCCGAGAATTAAGCCGATGCCTTCAACCGGAAGCCCTACTTGATTGAACACCATCGCCAACATGATCAGGCCGACGCCGGGCACGCCTGCGGTGCCGATTGAAGCCAGTATCGACATGCCGACCACGGTGATATAATCGGTCAGCCCCAAGTCTATGCCGTATACGTTTGCGATAAAAACAGTGGCCACGCCTTGCATGATAGCGGTGCCGTCCATATTAATAGTTGCTCCTAAAGGGACGGTGAAAGAGGCGGTGGCGTTATTGACGCCCATTCTTTTTTCCACCACTTGCAGGGTGACGGGGATTGTGGCGTTAGAGCTGGCGGTGCTGAATGCGAAGATCTGCGCCGGACGCATTTTTTGGATGAAGGTTACCGGATTCAGTTTGGCGAAGAAGGTAATCAACAGTGGAAAGGTGACGAAAGCGTGAATCAACAAGCAAGCGATAACCACTGAAAAATACCCGATCATCGGCAAAATCAAACCTATGCCTTGTTCGGAAAAAGTTTTCGCCATTAGAAAAAATACGCCGTAAGGTGCAAAATCCATTACCAAGGTGACGACTTTCATCATTACTTCATTGAGTTTTTCAGCGCCTTCGGCCAGTTGTTTGCCGGGTTCTCCGGCCATCAACATAGCGATGCCGAACAGAATCACAAAAAAGATTATTTGCAGCATATTGCCTTCGGCAAACGCATTAATGGGATTGCTGGGGACAATGTTAATGAATACATCGGTTAACGGCGGCGCCGGTTTGGGTGAGAAGCTTTGCGTCCCGGCCGCCTGCTCGAAGCCTTGCCCTGGCGACACCAGAATAGCCAGCGTTAAGGCCAGTGTAATGGCCATTGCTGTGGTTAATAAATACAGCAAAAAAGCTTTGATGCCGACTCGCCCGAGAGTATTAACATCTCCGATGCCGCAGACGCCGCAGATCAGGGAAAAAGTAACCAGCGGCACTACCAGCATTTTCAGAGCATTGACAAAGGCTTTGCCGATCACATGAAATAAACCGTTCACCAAATAGGTTTGAATAAAGGCGACATCACCGGCGAAGGCGTTGATTAAACTGCCGACCAATAAACCGATCAGCATAGCGATCATGATTTTTGTGGTGATGGTCATTTTTTTTAACATGTTATTTGCTCCTGAATCTCAAGCAATTGCAGCACTTGTGAAGGGTCTATTTGGGCGACCCGGTTATGCTCCCGGCAGAGTGCGCCGCGAAAGCCGATATAATCAGCGCCGAGTGAGGATAAAGTGGTGAAGTCTTGTTGTGTTAATGAACCGGCTAAGCCTGTTAATAAATGATAACCCTTTGCCAACGCGATAAAATGACGGATTTGCCGGTTGTTCATTAAACCGGTTAGCGAACCATTTTGTTTATTCATGGTATCCAGCATAACGCCTTTAAAGCCAAGTTCGCCCAGTAAGGTGATTATTTCCCAATCAGGCTGGGTATCGGCAAATAATACGGCAATCAATTTGTATTGCTGCGCCAGCGGGGCTAATTGTATGGTTGTTAAATTCCAGTCGTTTCCTGGAAAAAAACCGATTTTAACAAAATCAACGCCGGTTTTAGCTGTTTTTTCGATGGCTGGGTAAATGATATCCGCCTGCATGGGCAAATCGCCAATGGTGGCGCTGACCGGTTTTACACCAGCCAGTTCTTTGACAATTTCACGGATTTGCTCACAATCCAAAGCGCCTAAGGCGCCTTCGCTGGGTTGTTTCAAATCGATGATGCCGATATTCAGCGCTTTGAGCATCATCGCTTCCTGCAAATTATTAACGCTGGCTAAAATGGCGCTCATGCAGACTTTTCCCAATGCTGTTCAATCACTTCCATCAGCCAGTTCCAGGCTTCACGCTCTTTAGAGCCTGCGGTTTTTTCAAAACCAATGGTTAAATAATCCAGTTCCTGGCGGATTTTTTCGTCGGGCAGCATGTTTAACCGACTGACTAATATCGCCGCCTCAATGACGGCGAATTGCGCCCGGTTAAAACCTGAAAAAGGTTTGTGATTGCTTTTATGCACAGAACGACAAAATACTTTAGGTCGCACCGGATCATCTTCAATGCGTTCAACTTGCAGTTCGTCATGCGCTAAAGCAGCTTGTAAATAATAACCTTCAATAGTTTTCGTCGCCTCTAAAGGCCAGTCGCGCCTGCCGGTTAAACAACCGGAAAAAATGCGCACATCATCGCAGTAGTTGATGACGGCGGTTTGAGTTTCTAATAGGTTATCCAGCGTCGCGCTGGGACGAAACGGTAAAATAATAAAATTATCGTTATCCGTATGTACGCCCATCGGCGCGATATGCGCTTGTTTGGATGCATTGACGGTGGTAATCAGTGTTTCAAGTATCATGGCTTTTTTAAAGTCGTCCCCGCCGGTTTAAAGGTATGTAAATCGACGTGAGTGTTTTGTGTTTTCGCGGCGCAGCCCCAATGTAAAGCTTCATCTTGGGTAAAACGCTTGCCCAGCTGCCATGCGATTTCTGCTCGGGCCAGTTCAACGCCCAGGTAAAAGGCATGACCGCCGTCGTTTTCAACGTTTAAATGCGGAAAAAGTTCAAAAGGGTCGGTGGCGCTATGAAAACCGTCGCGATTAAAAATATGGATGCTTTTATCGCTGGTCTGGATGCGATAGCTGGGGTCTTTAATTTCCGCCGCTAGATTTTCAATTTCTGTTTGCGAGTAAGGAAATGGAACTGTATCGTGCACCGTCATTAATCCAGGGTCGATATGTTTGGGTAAAGTGTTTGCTTGATTTGCCGCATACATAATGCGCCGGGCGCGGTCTGCTTCTCGAATCGCTCGGCTGGCGTGTTGGCTGACTTCGGTGGCGAGAATATGATTGATATTCAGTTCCGAGCAAATGCCCAATAAAATGGCGTTCATCCCCGAAGTGTCGGCATGGGTGAGTTCCGTAACATTGCCGACGCCCAGCATCATTTCGATATCCGGATAGCGTTGACGAAATTGATAATTACGCGCAACGGATTCGGTAAAGCCGAAATGAATCGGGTCTAAAATAGGGTCAACAATAAAGGGTTTGTTTTTTTTCTGTAATGTTTCAATTGCTGCATCCAGCGTTGATAAGTCACCGTGTTTCTCAGGTATCAGGATCGGCGTTGCTTCGACTTGATCGGCAATCCACAAACTTTTTTCCGTTAAACTGAGCAGGTAATCAGCGCCGGCCCGAGCGCCGCGTAGTAAATCCTCATCTTCCAAAGAATCGATACTGACTAAAAAGCCTGCTTGTTTCAACGCTTTGATACTGTCTTCTAAATGCGGGAAAGCCGTATCGGGTAGACAACCAATATCAATAACATCGGCCCCGTTGGCTTGATAATATTGTGCCCGTTCAATAATTTCGTCAATGCTGATATTCGGCGCATCGGTAATTTCTGCGAAAATTTTAACCTGATATTGGCTTAAGTCGGTTTTAATGCGCTTTTTCCCGAAAAATAATGGCAAGTCTTTGACTTCTTCCGGGCCGCGTTCCACCGGAATGCCGAAATGTTGCGTTAAAGCGTCCAAGTCTCCACGACATCGTCCGGGAACGATAATGCGGTCAGCGCCGAAAGTTTCTTGCAAACGGCGATGGATCATATCCGCCGTCATCAAGGCGGCGACTTTGAGGCCGAGTTGATGAATGCGATAGGAAAATTCCGGCTCCATGCCCGTTAACACCTGATGCAGTTGTTTGGCGGCGAGTTTACCGGTTAAAAAAAGGATATTCTCGCTCATGTTAATGAAGCCAAGCGTTGATCCACTTGCTCAATCAAGGCTTCCACGCTTTCCACCACCTCGGTGTATTCAAAAGTCTTGATTTTGGCGGTGCCTTCAAGATCAATTTTGCGTGGATAAACCATAAATTTCTTTTTGCCGGGCGCAGTGGTTTCCATTTCCGGGGCCACATCGCAAGGATAAATGATGCTGGGCACTCGGCATTTACCGGCTTGCGAATAGAGATTAGTCGCCAGGCTGTCGGCTATGCCCAAAACACATTTGGCGATGGTGTTCGAGGTGGTCGGGGCCATCACGAAAGTATGATAATGGCCTTTATAAAATAAACCGACCGGCGGCGCGGAAGCGGCTTTATCTCGATAAACCGGCATCTGTTCACGAATTTCTTTTATATTGAAGCCATACATTTTCAGCACTTCTTCACCGGCTTGGCTCAAATAAAGGTCGACATTTTCCAAGGTGAGCAAATACTCCATGCATTCTTCTATATAATGGCCTGAACCGGTGATGGCCCAAGCCAATTTGGCTTGCTTCATAGTCGCTGAGATTGTTAAATTGTCGGTTATTATACCCGAATGGATAGATTTCGGCGGTAGCTGTATGGAATGTTTCTTTTTATTCTGGAGTTATTTTATAGATGTTGGACAAGATTGATAAACCCCTGATTATGGGAATTTTAAATGTGACGCCGGATAGTTTTTCTGACGGCGGTCGTTATAACAATATTGAAAACGCTTTGCAGCGCTGCCGAACGATGATCGATGAAGGCGTCGATATTATTGACATCGGTGGCGAATCAACCCGTCCGGGTTCTGAATCGGTGACAGGGGAGCAACAAATTAAGCGGGTGGTTCCGGTGATAGCTGCGATTAGAAGCGAACTTTCAACCGATATTCCGATCAGTATCGACACTACCTTATCCGAAGTTGCGGAAGCGGCGCTAAATGCCGACGCCAATATCATCAATGATATTTCAGCCGGACAAGGCGATCAGAAATTGTTAAATGTGGCGGCTGAAAGTAGAGCGCCGATTATTTTGATGCATATGCAAGGAACGCCGAAAAATATGCAGGATGACCCTTATTATGATGATGTCGTTGCCGAAGTCATTAACGGATTACAGCAACGAATTGAAGATGCGCTAGCTGCAGGCATCGGTATGGAGCAAATTGTGCTGGATCCCGGCATCGGTTTTGGTAAACGCAAGCAAGATAATATTGATTTAATCGCCCATCTGGAGCGGATTGTCGCAATGGAGCTACCGGTATTATTGGGGACCAGCCGAAAACGTTTCATGGGCAGTATTTGTGATCAAAGCAATCCGGAAGAATTAGTGGCCGCTACGGCTGTCACTACTGCTATAGGGCTGATGTCGGGAGTGAAAATTTTCCGCGTTCATGATATTAAGGAAAACCGCCAGGCGGTTGATGTGGCTTGGGCGGTGAAACAGGCGAAGTTAAACTTAGGACTGTAGGTTGGTTAAGCGAAGCGAAAAGTGTAAGTTCGATTCTGTTTTCCTGCTGAAATCCGCAATAACCCCGGAGAAAAACGATGCAATGGTCTGAAGTAATCAACAATCCTTTGTTGCAGAATCTCCCCTTTAAAATAGAATTAAACAGGTTTGGCAAAATCATGATGACTCCGGCTTCCAATCAACATGGGCATAGGCAAATGCAAATTGGGTATAGCTTAATGAATAATGCGCCGAATGGTGAAGTGATTTCTGAATGTTCCATTCAAACCTCAGAGGGTGTGAAAGTGGCTGATGTTGCATGGGCCAGCGCTGAATTTATCAAATTATTTGCCTATCAAACGCCTTATCCAAAAGCGCCGGAAATTTGTGTTGAAATTATTTCCCTTTCAAATTCAAAAGAAGAAATTTCCGAAAAAATAGAGCTGTATCTTGCAAAAGGGGCTATTGAAGTTTGGATTGTCTCTGAAAACGGCAAAATAGAGGTTTTTACGCATACCGGAAAAATTGACAACAGCCAAATTGCGCCGGTAACTCAGTAGAATGGACGGGCGTCAAAGACGTACCCGTTACCGATAACCTGACAGGAACTGGCGAGACAATAATTAAACAAAGTTTTAATATATTTTGAGTTAAATCACATTCATTTAAAATTAATGGTTTATAGTTTGTTTTTAATTTAGAATATCAAACAGAAGCTAAGTTTTGAGGATGTTGATAATGAATACCATCACAATAGACGGAAAAGTTTATAATGAAAAACAAATAGTTAAGGAAAAAGATGAATTGATACGTTTGCAGGCGGTGGATTTTTGCTTCGCTTTATCGGCCTTGATTAAAGATTCTTCCGCCTTGGTCAGAACCGCAGTAGCTCGTAAAGGGATTGGGTTGGATACCTTGGTCAATGATAAAGACTGGAAGGTTAGAGCGACTGTCGCGCGTTATTGTGAAGAGCTTGATTTACTGGATATTCTTAAAAAGGATGAAAATGAGTTCGTTCGGTTTATCGTGGCTAAACGAGGTCATGATCTACAATGGTTCCTGAATGATGTTGATGAGGAAATTGCTTCTATTGCCCGTCACGGTATAAAAGATAGTCAAATAGCCGCTTGATAGATTGCTGAGCGCGCGAAGTATATTTCCCGCTATTATTTTTCTCCCGGTTTTTCAACATTTCCTGTAGTGTATTAAACGCGATCAAAACTTTAGTCGACAAGTGGTTTAGGATATTCATCATGTGACAGAATCAAGTTTTGTTTTATAATCTATCGTAAATAGTTCATCACGCGCTTTGCATCAATAACCATGACACAGGAGACTGGGATTAAATGTCAAAAGATACGCTATCGATAAGACATAATGGGACAGGGCATGAAGTTGAGTATCCATTGTTAAACGGGACGTTAGGAAAACAGACCGTTGATGTTCGCGGTTTGTACAAAGACTTAGATTGTTTCACTTATGATGCCGGTTTTAAAGTAACGGCGAGTTGTAAAAGCAAAATTACTTATATTGACGGCGAAAAAGGAATTTTACTGTATCGGGGCTACCCGATTGAGCAATTGGCTGAAAAATGTAGTTTTATAGAAGTCGCCTATTTATTAATGAATGGCGAGCTGCCGAATGTTGAACAGCTTGACTATTTTGATAATGAAATCAGGCATCGCTCAATGCTGCATGAATCGTTGAGACATTTTTTTGAAGGTTTCAGTTACGATGCGCATCCAATGGCGATGTTGGTTGGCGTAGTAGGATCATTATCGGCGTTTTACCATAGCGAAATGGATATGAGCGACCCTGAGCATCGTCGGGTATGCGCGGCTAGAGTGTTGGGTAAAATGCCGACCATTGCCGCCGCCTCATTTCGCCATTCGGTTGGCAAGCCCTTTGTGTATCCACGCTTGGATCTGGGCTATTGTGAAAACTTCTTGAATATGATGTTTTCCCGTTCATCGCCTAATTATATTGATCCCAATTTTACGGTGGATGATAAACTTTCCAAGGCGCTGAATATATTGTTTATTTTGCATGCCGATCACGAGCAAAACGCCAGCACCTCGACAGTCAGGCTTGCTGGCAGCACCGGCGCTAATCCCTATGCCTGCATTGCCGCCGGGGTTGCAGCTTTATGGGGACCGGCGCATGGCGGCGCTAATGAAGCAGTGTTGAATATGTTAGCTGAAATCGGCTCGGTTGATCGCATTCCGGAATTTATCGCCAGGGCAAAAGACAAAGACGATCCTTTCCGGTTAATGGGTTTCGGGCATCGGGTTTATAAAAATTTTGATCCTCGCGCAACGCTGATACGGAAAACATGCCACGATATTTTGGCCGACTCAAACAAAGATGATCCTTTATTTGAGTTGGCTTTGGAGTTGGAGGCTTTGGCTCTCAAAGATGATTATTTCATTGAAAAGAAACTTTATCCGAATGTAGATTTTTATTCGGGCATTATTTATAAAGCGTTAAACATTCCGGTCGAGATGTTTACGGTGATGTTCGCCATCGCGAGAAGCGCCGGTTGGTTGGCGCATTGGCTGGAAATGGTTTCAGCTGAGTCGGCGCCGATCGGTCGTCCGAGACAACTTTATTTAGGCGAGACTAACCGCGATGTTATTCCGTTAGCGGAAAGGTAAGCGCGGGTTAAGGATACGGAGAAAAATAATTTGGAAACGATATACAGGTTAACATTGGATGATGCGAAACGCGTTGCCAATGCTGCGGAAACAGAAGCTAAATTTAATCATTGGGATGTGGTGATAGCGATTGTCGATCAAGGTGGAAATCTACAATATTTACAACGAGAAAATGCTCAACTAGGCAGTATCGATGTGGCTATCAGCAAAGCCAAAACGGCGCTTTATTTTAGAAGCCCTTCCAAAGCTTTGGAAAATATGGTCAGTGAAGGAAAGCTGGGCTATTTGGCGATACCGCAAATGTTGCCGGTGGGGGGAGGCGTTCCCCTGGTTCATCATGGACAAGTGGTCGGCGCAATCGGCGTTAGCGGGGTTAGTTCCGACGGAGACGGCAAAGTTGCACAAGCCGGCGCGAGAGCGCTATAGGATTCATTATGCAGAAACAGCAGAAAAAATCAGAGCACCAGGCGGAAAAAAAGCTTGATGCTGTCGCGGAAGAAGTCGAACAGGAAGAACAGGTTGAAGAAATTGGCGGGGTAAAAGGACCAGAACCGACCCGTTTTGGCGACTGGGAAAAGAACGGGCGTTGCGTAGATTTTTAACGCTTTTTGAGAAACATATTGTTCACTGAAATAGCAAGGATTAAGGCGTTTTTTTCGGTGAATTTGTTCTATACTTGCTATAACCATATTACATATAGAGAAATTATTGCATCGCCTGCGGTGATGCCTTTTCCTCATGATGCATTTGCCCCTACAATATGAATAATAACAGACCCCTATCACCTCATCTCGAAGTCTATAAATTACCGTTAACCGGTTTAGTTTCCATTACTCATCGAATGACCGGCGTTATGTTGTCATTCGGTTTGGTTTTTTTTGTATGCATAGTCTCTGCAATAGCCGGTGGCGAGTCGGCTTATCAAGGCATGCAGTCTTTAGTGGATAATTTTTTCTTTCGCATAATGCTTTGGGGATTTATCTACGCCTTGTTTTTTCATTTATGTCACGGCGTACGTCATTTAATGTGGGATACCGGGGCAACGTTTGATTTGGAAACGCTCAATAAATACGCCATTATAGAATTGCAGGCTTCTGCTGTATTGACTATTTTGGCGTTCTTCATTTTATAACACCGGGAATAATATGATTTTTAAATCGCCTTTGGCCCGAGCGCAAGGCTTGGGTTCTGCCAATAAAGGCACCGGACATTGGTGGATGCAAAGGGTGACTGCGGTCGCTTTAATTCCATTGAGTTTCTGGGCGCTGAATTTACTAAGTTTAAGTTTTAACGCAGATTATCAGGAAACCATCGCCTGGTTGGATTCGCCTTTTAATATCGCTTGTATTATCGCCTGGATAGTCGCTGTTTTTTATCATGCGGCGTTAGGGCTACAAGTGGTGATTGAGGATTACGTTTCCACCGAATGGATGAAAATTGTCGGCGTTTGGACGTCGAATTTGATTTTTGCATTTTTAGCACTGATTGCATTGATTGCAATGATTCGAATTATCGCGACAGGATGAAATAATGACATCAGCATATAAAATAATTGAACATAAACATGATGTTGTTGTTGTCGGAGCCGGAGGAGCCGGTTTACGGGCGACTTTCGGCATGGTTGAAAAAGGCCTGAAAACGGCTTGCATCAGTAAAGTTTTTCCTACCCGGAGTCATACCGTCGCCGCTCAGGGAGGCATTAGCGCGGCTTTAGGCAATATGGGCGAAGATAATTGGCGCTTTCATATGTACGATACGGTGAAAGGCTCCGATTGGTTGGGCGACCAGGATGCCATCGAATATATGTGTCGTGAAGCGATACCCGCGATTATAGAATTGGAACATTATGGAGTGCCGTTTTCCAGAACGCCTGAAGGTAAAATTTATCAACGCGCATTCGGCGGCATGTCCACGCATTTTGGCAAACATCAGGCACAAAGAACCTGTGCGGCGGCCGATGTGACCGGTCACGCTATTTTGCACACTTTATATCAGCAGGCATTGAAGCATAACGCCGAATTCTTTATCGAATATATTGCCTTAGACTTAATCATGGATGGTGACGAGTGTCGAGGCGTTTTGGCTTGGTGTTTGGAAGACGGCAGCCTGCATTTATTTAGAGCCCATCAAACGGTATTGGCCACCGGCGGCTACGGGCGTAGTTATTTCTCCTGCACTTCCGCGCATACGGTAACGGGCGACGGTAATGCGATGGTATTGCGCGCAGGTTTGCCTTTACAAGATATGGAGTTTGTACAATTCCACCCAACCGGGGTTTATGGTTCAGGCTGTTTGATTACCGAAGGGGTCAGAGGGGAAGGCGGTTATTTGACCAATTCCGAAGGCGAGCGTTTTATGGAGCGTTATGCGCCGAATGCCAAAGATTTAGCGTCTCGCGATGTAGTGAGTCGTGCAATGACTATCGAAATTAATGAAGGCCGCGGCGTCGGGCCGGATAAAGATCATGCTTATTTGCATATCGAACATTTAGACCCGGCGATTATTCAAGAAAGATTGCCGGGCATTGCTGAGACGGCGCGTATTTTTGCCGGGGTCGATGTCACTAAAGAACCGATTCCTGTGTTGCCGACCGTCCACTACAATATGGGCGGCGTACCGACTAACTATAAAGCGGAAGTGGTTACCTTAAAAGACGGCAATCCGGATACTATCGTGCCGGGTTTGATGGCGATCGGCGAAGCCGCTTGTGTTTCAGTGCATGGCGCTAATCGGTTGGGTTCCAATAGTTTGCTGGATTTAGTGGTTTTCGGTCGTTCCGCCGCACATCGTTGCGCTGAAATAATTAAGCCGGGTACGCCGCATAAACCATTAGCCGCTGATGCTTGTGAAAAAGCTTTGGATCGCTTGGATAAGACCCGTTACGCCCAAGGCGAAAGGAAAACGGCGGATATACGCTTGGACATGCAGAAAGTCATGCAAAGCAAAGCCGCTGTGTTTAGAACGGGTGAAACCTTGAAGGCGGGCTGCGAGGACATGGCCAAGGTTGCGGAAACCTTTAAAGATGTTCAAGTGTCCGATTCTTCAATGATTTGGAATACCGACTTAGTGGAAACCTTGGAATTGGATAATTTATTATCACAAGCGACGGTTACCATTAATGCGGCGGCTAATCGCACTGAAAGCCGGGGCGGTCATGCTCGTGAAGATTTTGCTAAACGCGATGATCAAAACTGGATGAAACATACTTTAATCTCGCTGGATAAGCAACAGGTCAAAATTGATTATCGACCGGTGCATATGTATACATTAACGGATGAAGTCGACGTGATCCCACCAAAAGAGAGGGTATATTAATGGTTGAATTTGTATTGCCCAAAAATTCAAGATTAACCAAAGGGAAAACTTTTAAAGCGCCGGAACAAGCGGTAAATGTTCGGGTTTTTGAGGTTTATCGTTGGGATCCTGATACAGATGAAAATCCGCGAATAGATCGTTATGAGATTGATATGGATCATTGCGGCCCGATGGTGTTGGACGCCATTTTAAAAATCAAGAACGAAATCGATTCGACTTTGACGTTTAGGCGTTCTTGTCGGGAAGGCGTGTGCGGTTCCTGCGCCATGAACATCAACGGCAAAAATACCTTAGCTTGCATCAAGGCGATAGATGATTATCAAGGCGTTATTAAGGTTTTTCCTCTGCCGCATATGGATGTGATTAAAGATTTGGTGGCGGATATGACGCATTTTTTTGCGCAATATGCTTCAATCAAGCCTTGGCTGGAAACGCAAACTCCGCCGCCAGCCGATACTGAACGTCTGCAAAGCAAAGAGGAGCGGGCGCGTTTGGATGGTTTATATGAATGTGTGCTATGCGCCTGTTGTTCGACCAGTTGTCCGAGTTATTGGTGGAACAGTGAGCGTTATTTGGGACCGGCTATTCTATTACAAGCTTATCGCTGGTTGTCCGATAGTCGCGATGAAAATACCGGTGAAAGATTGGATGAATTGGAAGATCCATTTAAACTATTTCGCTGCCACACCATTATGAATTGTACCGATACCTGTCCTAAAGGGTTAAATCCGGGGAAAGCCATTGCTGAAATCAAAAAGCAATTGGTGACCCGTCACGAGGGTTAATGGAAAACCTTGCGAAATTAAAATGGCGTTGCAGGCGCGGGACGCTGGAATTAGATATTTTATTCCAGCGTTATCTGGAAAATTATTATGTCGATGCCGATCCTACCGAACAAGCGTTATTTTTAAAATTGCTTGAATTGGAAGACAGTGAATTGATTCGTTTTTTTGTCGGTAATGCTATTGGTAAAAATAATGAATTTGAACCCCTTTTAGAAAAAATGCGTCAAATTTAACGCAGCCTATCGCTTAGGACTGAGGATGAAATAAAACCCGAAACTAGCGTAGGATTTTTGTTCAGTTTCAAGGCGTGGAAATAGGCGCATAGCAAGCTATGTAACTATTTTCACAACGCAGAAACTGGGCAAAAAGACAAGCTAGTTTCGGGTTTTATAAAATTCTCAGTCCTTAGTCATTGATATTTTGTTGGATGGGCAACAAGAAGAGACTGTGAAAGAATTCACTCATCATTCAACAATGATGAGTACGTAGGTTGTGGGTGAGCTTGCGAACCCCAACAATCAATGGCTTTTGAGTTTCCTAATGTTGGGGTTCGTATCTCACCCCAACTTACATCGATTACTTTCACTGTCTCAGAAGTCTGCCCATCAACATTGCTGACTCACCAATAGATCAATGCCAACCGCCATATTGTTTGGTTGGATCGCCTCTAAATCCGGTTGAAGTTTTATTTGAATCCGGAACCCCGACTCGGTCATCTGCGGCCATAATCATATTCTTGTGCGTATAACCGCCCATCGCTTTAGCTCTCTTAGTAATTGCTGTGGTAATTTCTGAAACATCATATTTCGTCATTGAATTGTGGATGGCGACTGTCTTCAACTTTTCTGTTGTCGGACTGTCTGGATCCGGGATGAAAGTGATTATTAATGGCAGTTTCGTTCCGGCTGGAATTTTGACTTTATATTGTTGACCAGTCAGTTCTCCTTTAGCGATGACATCGCCTTTTTCATTGCTGACTACAACTTCGCCTGATTCAATGATTTCATCTTTATAGGTTACCCGGCCTTTTAAGGTCGATTCCTGTTTATAGCTTTTAACTTTACTTTGTTTAATCGTCGCAGCGGGTTTGCTATCGTTATCGCTACCGCTACCGCTACCGCTACCGCAGCCGAAAAGAAACATTGGCGCTAGCAAGCAAAGGATTGCTGATTTCAGCCGAGTACTGTGATGTTGGAAAGGAAGTGTATTCATTGCTGTCTCTCTTGTTGTTTAGAATTATTGTAAAAACAGTATATCAGCACAGTCTAATGTTATCCAATGACTGCAAGGCTAATCAGTATTAAATAAATATTATTCTAAACCTATATCCGCAGATTAATCTAGGCAGTCATTATTTTGTGGTCTATATTCTATTAATGAGTATGATCTACCGTTACAGTGCTTTTGGTTTTTATGTCGGTTGTGATTATCAACTTAAAAGTTGAATCCACGAAAGGTTAATTTGAATAATGCTTAAGATTAGAACGATTATGACGATATAGAGACCAATAATATGACGAAGGTTAAATCAATGAACTGGAATTCAGTTGGGATTAAGGTTATTTATCTCACATTTGTTTCTTTGCTGCTTATTTCGATTGTGGCGCTGTTTCTTTCTTATCAATCGGAAGAAAAAATACTGATTGCACAGAAGCGCGAGCAAGCTAAAAGTTTGCTTTTAGTCGCCGAATCGATTCGTTATAACATGATTGAAAAATGGCGCGCCGGTGTATATACAGCGGAACAATTAAAAGCATATAAAACGATTGAAGACTCTCAATTGCGATATGCGAAAACGATTGCATCGGTGCCGGTTGCAACTTCCTGGGAAATAGCAAAAGCGAAAGCCAAAGAAGGCGGGTTTGATTTCAAAGCGCCGAATATCAATGCTCGAAATCCGAAAAATGAAGCGAACGCCAAAGAACGCGAAATCCTGACTTATTTTCAACAAAATCCCCAGGCGACTGAATATAGTTATGTGGATAAAGTCAATTCCAAACTTTTTTATTTGCGTCCTGTTTATTTAAATAGCGAGTGCGAAGTTTGTCATGGCGATCCGGCCAGTTCCTTCAATATTTGGGAGAATCATGAAGGTAAGGATATTTTAGGATATACAATGGAAGGTAAAAAAGCGGGTGATTTACATGGCGCTTTTGAAATCATCACCCCGTTGGATGGCGTTTATGAGCAATTACATCAGACTATGTTGAAAAGAGTGGGGTTTGCTCTATTTATTATAGTTTTATTGATGGTTGGCTTATTTATGTTGATTAACCAAATTATCATCAAACCGCTGACCGATTTAGCTTTAAAGTTGCAGGATATTGCCGGGGGGGAAGGGAACTTAAAAGCTCGGTTGAATATTCCCGGTAAATCGGAATTTGCTTGGGTGGCGGGCAGTTTTAATGGTTTTGTAAAGAAAATAGCTAAAACCATTGCCCGGATTAATGAAATCAGCGAGCAATTGGCGGTTTCCGCGCATGATTTATCTACCATTACCCAAAACACTGAACAGGCCTTGGAAAACCAGCAAGAAGCTACCGCTAAAGTTGCTTTGGCGATGAATGATATGTCTTCAACGGTTGAACATGTTTCTGCTAATGCTTCAACTGCATCGGAAGCGGCGGAGTCAGCCAACAAGGAATCATTGAGCGGAAGTCAAATCGTCGATCAAGCTGTTTCTGCAATCAATTCTTTAGCGAATGAGGTGGAAAGTGCGGCGAATGTGATTCAAGAACTGGAATCAGATAGTGAAAGCATCGGCGAAGTTTTAGGCGTTATTCAAGGGATTGCGGAACAAACGAATTTATTAGCGCTTAATGCGGCTATCGAGGCCGCTCGGGCCGGCGAACAAGGTCGAGGATTCGCGGTGGTCGCGGATGAAGTGCGTACTTTGGCCAGTCGCACCCAAAACTCTACCGAAGAAATTCGTCAGACGATTGAGAGATTACAAGGAAGGGCAAAGACAGCCGCACAGGTGATGCAGCAGGGACGATCTCAGGCCAGTTCCAGTGTTGAGCAAGCCGCTTCCGCCGGCGATGCCTTAAATCGTATTAACGAAAAGATTAATATGATCAGCAGTATGAATTCACAAATTGCCTCATCTTCTGAACAACAAAGCAGCGCAAGCGCGGCAATACAGGATAATATCAACAATATCAATAATGTTTCATCCAGAACGGCTGAAGGCGCACATGCAACATCGGTTTCTAGTCAGCAATTAATGAGTTTGGCGGATGAATTACGCGAAACTGTTCATCAATTCAAGTTTTAACCGGCATGTGGGTAGGAGTAGGTCGGACTTTAATCCGACGATAATTGAACTGATTGCTAAAGGGATGTATACAAATACATCCCCTTAGCAAAAAAGACTCAAAAAATTAGTTAATGCGAATTGGGAAACCGCGCTTACGTTTCAAATCTTGTTTTGAAATAACGCCGTCTTGGTTACGGTCTAATTTGCTGAACTGTTTCTTTTTGTATTTTCTGTATTCATGCGGCTCAACTAAATTATCGCCATCGCTATCCATTTTCCAAACCAGGTTTTCAGCTTGTTTTTCAGCTTCAACTAACTCTTTAGCAACGGTGCGGTTAATCGCATTTTCAGAAACGCCGTGCTTTTTCATTTCTTCCACAGTTTCGATTAATTCTTCTGTTAACTCATTTTGAACTTCATCTGCTGTGATATAACCGTCTTTATTGCGATCAATGGAGTCATGATTGTCGGTTACGGTTTCCTCGTAATATTCGTCGAAGCCCACTTTTTGGTTTTTGTCATCATCCATTTTGCTGATGACTTTTTTGATTTTGTCATTCGTAAAACCAGCTTCAGCATGTGCGTTAGTGGCTGAAAAAATAAAGGCGCTGGCCATTAATGGTATGATTATTTTTTTCATTTTATCCTCGGTAAACAAAGTAATAAATTTAGAAACATCATTTCGCGAATTTTCAGCGAAATTTGCATAAAACTTAGTTAGAATAGAAAAATCAGACGGATAAAGCAACCCGTATTGAATGAAAAAAAATGCCTAATTTTGTCGGGAAGTTGGGGTTTGTTATAGGTTATTGATTATTAATTGGAATTTATTAAGCTATTATGAAAAATAGATTGAAAAAGGCATTCATTTTTTTATTGTTTTTTTGTTCGGCCAAGACAGGGTTTGGAAAACCGACTGTGTGCCTGGAAACCAATATGGGAGAAATTTGCATAGAATTATTTGATGAGACCGCGCCGGGTACGGTAGAAAATTTTTTGAATTATGTTAACGACGGAGATTATCTGGGTAGTATTTTTCATCGCAGTATGCCGGGTTTTGTGATTCAGGGGGGCGGATTTACCATTACTGAAGATATTAAATTAGCTTCCATAGCCTTAGATGATCCCATTGTAAATGAGTTTTCAATATCCAATACTCGCGGAACGGTGGCCATGGCAAAATTGGGTGGCGATCCGGATAGCGCAACTAATCAGTGGTTTGTAAATTTAGCGGATAATTCCGAAAATTTAGATAATCAAAATGGCGGGTTTACGGTTTTTGGTCAGGTCAGCGAAGCGGGTATGCAGGTATTCGATAATATTGCCGCATTGCCGCGTTTTAATTTCGGAGGCGCTTTAACGGACACGCCGACGATTGATTTTGATGGTGAAAATTTAAACCGCGATAATTTTGTGACGGTGAATGCTGCTCGCGTTTTGGATGGGCAGATGCTCAATGCCGCCGCCATATTTAAATCAAACCAACTTTCATTTCCCGTCGATATAGAAGGATTAGGGAAATTTAATGTCGTATTGAATTTGTCTGCGAGCAGTCCCCAATGGCTGTTCTCTTTAGATGCGGATTCTGTGACGGAAATAGCAGAATTACCGGAAAATTTTGCTAGTTTTTCTCTAGAGACTTTGGAATTAATTATCCCTTCCATCAACGTGGATGATCAATTTGTGGTGTCGGATGTTGTTTTGAAATTAATTGACGGTAATGAACTGATTTTTTTACTGACTTCGTTTCAACAATAATTTACAAAGTTTACCGCCTTAAAGATTTGTTCTATAGCGGTAGCATCGCCTCTTTAAAACATATTCATGAATTTTACCGATACTCACAGGCGAATATTATCATTACTCTCTGACGGTTTATTTCATTCAGGGACTGAAATCGCTGAAAAATTGAATGTAAGCAGATCGACCATCAATAAGCACATTCAAAATTTGCATGAATTAGATGTTCAGGTGCTTGCTGTTTCCGGAAAAGGTTATAAATTGGAAAAACCTGTGCAACTTTTGGAGCATCAAGTGATTATGCAAAAGCTCAGTAAAACGGCGGCAAATTCCCTTTCAGTTTTGGAAATTGTCGATTCAATCGCATCGACAAATCGCTATTTGATGGATAAAGCGGTTCAATTAACAACGCAGTCAATGGTCTGTTTTGCGGAGCATCAAACCGCCGGTAAGGGGCGGCGAGGACGAGACTGGGTTTCGCCTTTCGGTCACAATATATACTTGTCGATATTGTGGCGATACCAGTCGGGGCCGGGCGCATTAAGCGGATTGAGTTTAGCGGTGGGGGTGGCGGTTGTTAAGGCGCTTGAAAACTTGGGCGTAGTCGGCGTTGGCTTGAAATGGCCGAATGATATTTTCTGGGACAAACGAAAACTGGGCGGGGTGTTGATTGAAATCAGCGGCGAATCCGGCGGACCATGCCATGCGGTGATTGGTTTGGGCCTAAATTGTTATATTCCTGAACAATCCGCCGTGGCGATTACCCAAGAGTGGGTGGATTTAACTGCAATTTTGAATGAAAAGGCGATAGATCGAAATCAATTAGCCGCCGAATTGTTGAATCAACTGTTACCGTTGTTAGCCGACTATGAAGGGTATGGGTTAAGCCATTATTTATCGGAATGGCGACGCTATGACTGTATGTTGGGCGAGCCGGTTGAGATTAATATCGCCGAACACCGCTATCAAGGCGTAGTGAGCGGCATTGATGAACAAGGATTATTGCAGGTGGACATGGATGGTGAAATGAAAAGTTTTGCTTCCGGCGAAGTGAGTTTTCGGAAAACTTAACCCAGCTTTGTCGATATGATGCCATGATAAGGAACGGGAATAAAATATTATCGACAAGGCTGGGTAAATGATATTGATCGATATAGGCAATAGTCGTATCAAGTGGGGGACTGCTGATGGCGAGAACGTTCGAATGCTTGACGCTATTGATCATGGCAACCAAGATTTTATTGGATTGATTCAACGGCAATGGGAACGTTTACCAAAACCAGGCAAGGTTATTATTTCAACGGTAGCGGCTGATGTCATTTTTTTAGAGATTGAGCATTTAATTTCTAAAATTTGGCCGAACACAGTTTTGATAAAGCCCGTTACTCAAGCGAATGCATTCGGAGTCATCAATAGTTATCAAAATGCGAGTAAATTAGGCGTGGACCGATGGCTTGCCTTGTTGGCGTTAAAAAAGTTTTATCCGGAATGCTTAGCTTGCGTGATAGATTGCGGAACAGCGATTACTTTGGATTTTATCGACGGTCAAGGCAATCATTTGGGGGGGATTATCAGTCCGGGCATACAGCTGATGAAGCAGTCATTGTTGGAAAATACTGCGGCTTTAACGCTTGATGGTGATGAGCATTTCGCGGGATTAGCCACGAATACCCAAGCCGCTATTGAAAGCGGCGCATTAAATGCAGCGGCGGGTTTGATAGAGCGGTGTGTAAAAAAACAGCCGGATCTTGAAAAAATTATTTTGACCGGCGGCGATGCGCAATTACTCAGTTGTTTTTTAGATTTGGATTTCATTGTGGAAAATGAGCTTATTTTGAAAGGGTTGGCTATTTATGGGCAAGAGGCTCATGGATGATGAAATATCTATTTTTTTGTTTAGTTCTATTGAATCTACTGTTCTTTTTATGGAATCATCGAATGGATTTGGCGCCGATGGAACAACTTCGAGATGATGTTAATTCAGAGCAAATTGTATTGCGAGGGGAATTTTCGGAATCGCTTGCAATGCTGCATGCGAAAAAACAGATGAATAATTTGTTAAAACCGCAGATGCACAATCAATTTGATTATCATGGGGAGGATTTGAACAATGACTACCCATCAATTTCAGAATCCTATTTTATCGATCAGAAACTTTTTTCAGCTGATAAATTTGAGTTGATCGGTGATAATTCTGTTGAGTTGATAGGCGTTAATCAGTTGATTGAACTCTTGACTGCTTACGAAAAGCCCCAGGCTGCGCACAGCAAAGAGGAATCGGAAGATGTTGCGGACGTTGCAATTTTAAAAAGCGAGCCGAATGAAGCGGATCAAAAGCAATTACCGGAAGAGCGGCCAGGACGGCAGCAAGTTGTTTTGCAGCAAGAGCCTGAATGTTATCAAGTTGGGCCGTTTCAAAATCAAAAAAAGCTAAATGCCTGGTTGAATAAACGCAAAATTCAGGATAAGGCTGAAATCATTAAGCGGCTGGAGCAGGAGTTTTCCTCATATTTGGTTTATTATCCCGCTGGGGAAACCTATCAACAATCTAAAGCGAATGAACAATTGTTGCGCAAAAAAGGCGTGAAAAATTTATGGCTGTTCCGAAGCGGTGAAATGAAAGGCATTATCTCCTTGGGGTTATTCAAACAAAAATACCGTGCTGAAAGGATGGTCTCGAATTATTTGAATAAAGGGATAGATGTAAAATTAATGAAGCGATTCAATGATGTAGAGCGTTTTTATGCGCAAATAAATAATATCAAAGAACAGGAGCTCATCATTGAATCGCCTTTGAAATTAAGCGATTGCGGTCGTCCTTGATTGTTCGGCATATTTATAGCAAATATAAATAAAGAACTGAGCGCCGAATATTAGATTAGCGATAAGTAAATGTATCGGTTGAGCGATGGGTGGTACGCCTAAACGATCTAAAGCCATTCCGGCTAAAATGGCGACGATGATTAAACCGTTAACGACATAGCCCATTTTCAGCAGTAAATTGTTTTTATCCACAGCTTGATAGATTTTCCAGCCCAACCAAAGATTGGTAAATAAAATAATCGAAGAAAATGAGCGATGAATATAAAAAATCATTGGAAAACTGTCTCGCCAATATTCACGGTCTATATATTTATGCTGGTTAGCAATGAAATCGACCGCCTCTCTCACCTGAGTGCCCATAGCAACTTGCAGCAAAGTTAAAAACATGGCGATTTTTAACACAAATGAAAAACGTTGAGTGATATTGCGGGTGTCGATTTGAGCCAGGAACGGTTTTTGAGAACGCGCTATCGCATAGATCAACAATGCGACGATAAAGAGCGCTAGTAGCATATGTAAGGTGATCATAAACGGTTCTAAATTACTGGCGACTACTACGGCGCCCAGCCAACCCTGAAAACAGACTAAAAACAAAACAGATAGGCATAAATAGAATATCGCCTTATCCGATTTTAGAAAGATACGCGATGACCAGGCGGTCAAAATTATAAAAATGCCGATGGTAACCCCGACTAACCTGTTAGTATATTCAGTCCAGGTTTTGACCGGATTGAAATCCGTATTTTTATAGCCGCGATTGGCGTAGATTTCATGGTAATTAGCAGGTAACTGCGACTCGTGGGTGGGCGGCACCCACTGTCCGAAACAGGTCGGCCAATCTGGGCAGCCCATGCCGGCGCCGCTGGCGCGGACGATGCCGCCGACTAAAATGACAAAATAAACAGCGAAAATCGTAATCGTACCGAGGCGACGAAAACGTAATATGGATTGATTTTCAATAATATTATTCATACCAACATGCTTTGGGCTAGTTCGATTTCTTCGGAAATGCCTTCAATTTCCAAAATTTCGGCATCGGTTTGCAAACCGATTTTTTTAAAGGCGGGAACACTGTTCCAGTCTATGCGGGTTGCCGGATGGTCAGTACCGGCAATGCTTTGCAAAAAAGCAACCTGAACAATGTCTATATAATCGGCCTTGTCGCCGGATTCTCTTTGAAAGTTAATATATTGCCAGGGAACGATTTTTAATTCTTCGGGAAACTCCCAGGTGCTCATTATAATTTTGCCGATAGACGGATGAGCTTTTTCCAATAACTTACTCAATCTGGAAGGGCTATCTTTAAATTCGGGGATTTCCTCAACCAAAATCAAGATGGGTAATTTGCCAATTTGATGGAGCAAACCGGCCAACATTGCCTCATCTTGATTTAAATGCGGCGTCATAGAGCATAACGCCCGGCTGATGGCGGAAATATTGACGCTTTGCTCCCAAATTTCGCGGAAATGTTGTTCTAACAAGGTCGAGGAGGGAGTGAACATTTGTTGCATAACCAGACTAGTGACCAATGTTCTGATCGTAGAATTGCCCAATCGGGTGACCGCCATTTGAATATTATTGATTTCCGTCGTACCTCTATATAAGGGACTATTAGCGACTTGAATAAGCCGGGCCGATAAGGCGGCGTCGGTGATGATCATATCGGCCAGATTTTGAGCCGTTGCATCGCCTTTGGAAACGGCATCTCTTACTTTTAATGCGACATCCGGCAGAGTCGGTAGAATTAGACGATTGGCGTCGAGTTCAGCCTTTACGTGAACCAAAAATTCCTGGACTGATTTAAACTGCATTAATGTGTTCCGTTATTGAAATGGAATGATTTTAATGGCTACTTGTTGCATCTGAGCCAGCGTTAAGTTTTCGAGTTGTTGATCTGTATTGCTCAAAACCAGTAAGCAGCGAGAAGTTTCATTATAGCGTCGCGCAGTCAACAGCTTGCCCACTGCTTGGCCGCTTTGTGCATTAATTATAGACCTATCATCAAAATTTTGCGGTATATTATCGCGGCTTTCCGCCAAAAACAATTCACGTTTGACTTTACCTAGATAATGACTGCGAGCAACGACTTCCTGGCCGGTATAACAGCCTTTATCTAAACTGATCCCGTTCAGTTTATCAATGTTTAACATTTGCGGAATATATTGTTCTGATTGACCTTGATCGATCCAAGGTATGCCTTTGGATAGCTCTATAAACTCCCATTCTATTGAATTGCCGGGGGCAAGCCGATTTTCCAACACGCTTGATTTCCATAAGTTTTCAGCTTGATCAGGGCGGGTGATAATCATGTTCAATTGCGCATCAGGCGTTTTAATGGCGACTGTTTGCATATCCAGGTCAGGGACAATCTCCCGTAAAAGATTTAGGGCGGAAGGATTTACCCCCAGTAAACAAAGTTGTTCAGTTTCTTCCGACATTAAGACTTGGGCGCGTAAAGTATATTTTTTCAGCGTTTGAATAACTTTCGGCAATAAGCTTTTAGGCAGTATAATGCTAAAACTTTCCGCATTTTTGACTATAATCAATGGGCTGATGACTTTTCCAGAAGGATTGCACAACGCTGCAAAGCTATTTTCATGTGGCTTTAATGACTTAACGTCATAAGTGACTTGGCCTTGTAAAAATGTTTCAGCATCTTTACCTGAAACGGAAAAAACGCCCAGATGACTCAATGGGTATAATTTATCGGTTCCAGGCGTTATTTCGGTGGTGAAGACGAGTTGGTCATCGGCGGTATGAGTTGCGCCGTTTGATTGTAAAAAAGCAATCCAATAAGGGTTCATATTATCAATACAGGCTTAAATAAATAGAGCATTATAGCGAGTATTACTATAAGGATAAAAACCAATCGTCTAATTTAGCATTATGGAGCCATTGCACTTTTTTATCAGGAGATCACAGCGCTATCAATTTTATATATTAGCTGTTCATTTATTGGCCGGTAGCGCTTGTTTAGTGAGCGGGGCGATATTCCCTCTCAATTTTTTTTTATTATATTGGTTTTAGTCAGCTATTGGGTTCAAGTGAAAGCATATCGCCTAAACGACAACCTTGAACTTCAATATAGCGAACAAACCGGTTGGTTGCTTAGTAGTCATAAACATCAACTTAGCCGGGTGACTATTTCCCATAAATCCTATGTGAGTACATGGGTTATGATTTTGTATTTAGATTGTGATGACCGGTGCGAGAAAATTATCATTTTTTTTGATTCAATGAACAAAAATGATTACAGAAGATTATTTTCGTCAGTAAAAATATTAGGAATTCATTAAAGGATGCTCATGACTGAGAATGATTACCCATCGCAGTTAACCAAATTAAAAAATATACCGCCTTTACCGGAAGTCAGTCTGCGAATTTTAAATGCGGTCAATGACCCCGAAATTACCATTGATGATTTTGCTGATGTCTTAAATCAATCGCCCAGCCTTGTGGCCAGGCTATTAGGATTGGCAAATTCCGCTTATTTTGGTCGCAGTAAAGAAATCAAAGATTTACGCACGGCTATTATCCAGGTGCTGGGTGTGAACTTAGTTAAAAATTTGGCGATGAGTATTGCTTTAAACGGACATTTAAATACCCGGCAATGTAAAAAATTCCAATCGGACTATTATTGGGGACGATCATTAACTACCGCGATTTTGGCGCAAAAAATAGCTTTTTTAGCGCGTAGGGATGAACTACCGGCAATCACGATTTACACCGGCGGTTTATTATCGAATATTGGCATATTGGTCAGCGTGTATTTGTTTCCAGCGGAAATGGATAGCATATTTGATTATTGCGCTAAGAATCAATCCGCCGTATCTGCTCAAATGTTTGACGTTTTTACTATGGATCAATATCAAATAGGCTATATCCTGCTGAATAAATGGCATTTGCCGCAAGATTATCAGAGCATAGTCAAAGGATTCAGCAAGAATGCACAAAATGAAAAGGACGATTTAATGCTTGAGGTGTTGAAATTATGTCACCGTATAAGCGGACGGATGTTAGCCGGAGATGAAAACGTAGATGCGGATGTGCAGGCATTAGCTGAAGTTTTATCCTTGAGCAACGATAAAATTCAGCAAATTATTCAAGAAATCAAAGAGTCTATCTCTGAAATAGAAGAAGTGGCAAAAATAATTAGCGGCTAACAGCATGGAACCACAGGCGGATCTCAAAATGCAAGAATTTACCAGCTACCCAATGGAAGATGTTCTGATTGATTTGCTCAATTCTTTATCCGCAGTTAAAGAATTGTCGGAATTGCAATGCGTCAGCGACAATGAAGTGTCTTTAATTCGAAAAGCATTGAGTGTACTGATTGAAAATCAGGATATGGAGCGATGTTCTTTTTTTCAATTACTGGACAACGGCATTTTAAAAAATGTAACCGGCATCAGCGTTTTTGAACAGTCAAATACCCGTCAATCGCCGACCAGCCGACAATTTAAAATTGGAGAAGGCATTATTGGTTTGGCCGCCGCTACCCGGAAATTACAGCATTGTCATGATAGTGCAGATGACTCCAGAATATTTTTGGGTGAGGGGATAGAAAAAAGTAAACTGCCCGGTTCAATTATCAGCGCTCCGGTATGCACGATAGGCAATGAGCTTATCGGCGTACTCAATGTTTCTCATCCCGACCCTTATTATTTTAGCGATTGGCATATTCGCTTACTGGAAATCTATAAAAATATTTTAGGCCAATTGATTGGTAATTTTCGCTTGTTCCAACAAATGGAGAAACAAATTCAATTGCGAACGGAAAAGCTGGAAAGCGCCTATCAAGATATTACCCGTTTGAAAGATCATTATGAAGCGATGTCGATGCAGGATCAATTAACAGGGTTGAACAATCGGCGTTATTTTTTTCAACAAATCGAAATGACCTTAGCCGGTTATTTCCGATACGGACAACCTTTATGTCTATTATTTTTGGATATCGATCATTTTAAGCTCATTAATGACAATTACGGACATATTTTCGGCGACCAAGTATTAGTGGATGTCGCCGCCAGTTTAAAAAGCGAAGTACGGAAAACGGATGTGTTGGCGCGTTACGGCGGAGAAGAATTCGTTATTATTTTCACCAACACCCCTTGCGATAGAGGATTACAGTTTGCCGAGCGGATAAGGGAACGCATCGGACAGTTGACTTGGGGACATGATGCTTTACAAGTCACCATCAGTATCGGCTTATTTTGTTTGAGTAGTGAAGATAGTTATACTTCAAAGCTGGATTTTAATATAGATAGCATTATCCACTGTGCTGATTTGGCTTTATACAAAGCCAAAAAAGAAGGGCGAAACAGAGTTGTATTGTTTGCTGAAAATATGCTGGAAAATGCCGACAAATGAGTATTTTATTAATCAATAATACAAATGTATAATGCCCGGTTTCTTTTAACAAACGAATAACTATGGCGCTTCATTGTGGAATTGTCGGTTTGCCGAATGTTGGTAAATCGACCTTGTTTAATGCACTTACCAAAGCAACCATTGCTGCGGAAAATTATCCTTTTTGTACGATAGACCCGAATGTAGGTGTTGTTCCGGTTCCTGATCCGCGTCTTGATAAACTAGCGGCGATTGTAAATCCGCAAAATATATTACCGACTACCATAGAATTTGTCGATATTGCAGGATTGGTTGCCGGCGCTTCTAAAGGCGAGGGATTAGGAAACCAATTTTTGGGCAACATCCGTGAAACCGACGCCATCGCTCATGTAGTGCGTTGTTTTGAAGATGACAATGTGGTTCATGTGGCGGGTAAAATTGATCCGATCGGCGATATTGAAGTGATCAATACCGAATTAGCGCTAGCTGATATGGGTACGGTCGAAAAGGCATTGCAAAAGGCCGCTAAAGCTTCAAAATCCGGCAACAAGGAAGAAAAAGCCAAAAAAGCGTTATTTGAAAGAATCGCTGAACACTTAGATGTCGGCCAACCCGTTCGCACTATGGGTTTGACTGAAGATGAGTTGCCTTTAGTCAAAGAATTATGCCTGATTACCTTAAAACCGACTTTATACATCGCCAATGTTCAGGATGATGGTTTTGAGGATAACCCCCTATTGGAAAGCGTACAAAAGCATGCGGACAAAGAAGGCGCAAAGGTCGTTGCGGTTTGTGCAGCTATTGAAGCGGAAATAGTACAATTGGAAGATGACGAAAAGGAAGAATTCCTGAATGACTTGGGTTTGAATGAACCCGGCCTCAATAGAGTGGTTAGAGCGGGCTATGAATTATTGAATTTATCCACCTATTTCACTGCCGGACCGAAAGAAGTTCGGGCCTGGACTATTCCGGTCGGCGCAATGGCCCCGCAAGCGGCCGGCGTAATCCACACCGATTTTGAAAAAGGTTTCATCCGCGCGGAAGTCATTTCTTATGATGACTATGTGGCTCATAACGGCGAGCAGGGCGCTAAAGACGCCGGTAAATGGCGTCTGGAAGGAAAAGATTATAGCGTTCAGGATGGCGATGTCATCCATTTCAGATTTAACGTTTGACAACATAAAATAGGGTTATTATAATACGCGCTCTTTTGAACGGGGCGCTGCCCTCGTCACAGATTAATTATGGCGACATAGCTCAGTCCGGTTAGAGCGCGGGATTCATAACCCCGAGGTCCCAGGTTCGATCCCCGGTGTCGCCACCATTTAATCTCTTGAAAAATAAGGAATATTTTTCAATTTCATCGGTTAAAACACGCAAACATACCGCAGCGCTACACTAAATACTACACTACTCCAAACACGGTAAAAGGATATTACTGCACTCGCTGCTACGCCATTAACGAATCTTGATATTCGAGGTTTGTATGGCGTATACCATTCGAAAAATTCAAAATAAATCCGGTGTTGTTTACCAGTCAGTTATCCGTGATCGGCTGGGAAAGCAGATCAAATCTAAAACCTTTACATCCAGAAAATCAAACCGGCGCCAGTGATCTTATTCGGTCGGGATTTTTAGACTAGACTAAAGCAATCAATTTTGATTTTTTATGTGATTAGGAGGATAGCATGGCTGAACTGACTTTTATCGGCGGGGTAGGTCAGGTGACAGGGTCTTGTCATCTACTGGAAACCGAGCAGGGGAAGATTCTATTGGATTGCGGGATGTATCAAGGCGGCCGCGAGGCGGATAAAAGGAACGCAGCCGATTTTCCCTTTGACGCCGGAACAATTGATGCGGTGATTTTATCTCATGCCCATTTAGATCATTGCGGACGTTTACCCCGCTTGTATCAGCAAGGCTTTAGAGGCCGCGTTTATTTAACAGAAGGAAGTTTCTATTTATTGGACTTAATGTTAAAAGATGCGGCATCTTTGCAAAAACGCGACGTTGCCTGGGAGAATAAACGCCGTGAGCGCAAGGGTAAAAAACCGGTAGAAGTGCTTTTTACCTTAGAAGATGTCAATGCATTATTAGCTTTACGGCAATCATTTGAATATGGCGTTGAGTTTGATGTCATTCCCGGAGTCAAAGCCAAGTTTTCTGAGGCCGGGCATATTTTGGGTTCTGCGGTAGTCAGCGTAACTTTAAACGAACATGGCAAGCAAAAAAAGCTGGTGTTTTCAGGTGATTTGGGTAATCCGAATTCACCTCTGCTACGCGACCCGCAAACCGTGACAGAGGCGGATTTATTACTGCTCGAGTCCACATATGGCGACAGAGATCATAAGCCGCTGGAACCGACTCTGGATGAATTAAGAATAATTCTACAGCAAGCGATGCAAAGCGGCGGCAATGTTATTATTCCTGCATTTGCAGTAGAGCGCACTCAAGATCTGATTTACTGGTTGGGAAAGCTTTATCAGCAAGGCGATTTGCTGCAGCAGAAGGTCTATCTGGATAGCCCGATGGCGATCAGCGCCAGTCGAATCTATGAACAATATACCTATTTATTCAATAATGATGATCCGGATTTTAAGCGTTTAGCTAAAAAAGGTTGGCAAGCTTGGTTGCCGAATCTGGTTTACAGCGAATCTACGGAAGATTCGATGGCGGTAAATCAAATTGATGGCGGGGCAATTATCATTGCAGGTAGCGGTATGTGCACCGGCGGGCGAATTCGCCATCATCTGAAGTATAATTTATGGCGTCGCAACGCTCATATCATTATGGTGGGATTTCAAGCGCAGGGTACTTTAGGGCGAGATTTAATCAACGGCAAAAAGAATTTGAATCTATTAAGCAGTGAAATCAGAGTGGCGGCTACTATTCATACATTGGGCGGACTCAGCGCTCACGCCGATCAAACACAGCTATTGGCGTGGGCCGGTCAATTTAATGAGCCTAAGCCCGATTTATTTTTAGTGCATGGAGAGCAAAATGCCGCATTATCGTTACAGACTAGTTTTCATCGATTGGGCTGGGCGGCTAAAGTTGCTCAGGAAGGGCAACGAGTTGATTTTTAATGTTAGGGCGCAAATTGCTATCGGCTTATCGGGTCGTCTGCAATGGCTGTCGTTGATGTCTCGACAAGATTGTTTAATTGCTCGGTGATTTCGGCAAAGTCAGCCAGATTTTTTCGAGCGAACTCAATTTGGCCGTTTTGGTAGCTTGAAAATAATTCATTGGCTTGTCGATGCATGATTTTATGCATGTTTTCAATTTCCGACTGTCGGTCTTTCTCAAAAATATTCAGTTGTTTGATTTGCTCAATCGACGCTCCGCAATGACATTTTGTTTCGTTGAGAATCGGCCACTGAATATTGTCTTCCGGAAACGAGCGAATTTTCGACGCAAAATTATGATGCCATTGGCGCAAGGTAAGTTTGAATATTTTGATAATGCTTTGTCGTTCATTTAAAGCTGTTTTGGCAAAACTCATCCATTCTTGATAAGCTTCATAGTCGTTTAGCCATTGTTGGAAACCTTCAGGCGGCATGGGCTTGGAAATGACATAGCCTTGGGCGAGGTGACAGCCCATTGTTATCAACATTATGCCGTGTTCCCGCGATTCCACGCCTTCAGCAATAACCTGACGATTGAAGGCGTCGGCCAAGCCGATCACGCCGTTGATAATGTTGTAGTCATTGGGGTCATCCAGCAAGTCTCTGACAAAACTTTGATCAATTTTAATGGTATCCGCCGGTAAGTTTCGTAAATGGGTTAAAGAAGAATAACCGGTGCCGAAATCATCCAATGCTACTTTCACGCCTAATGCTTGTATGCAGGTTTTGATAATTCGGCTAATCGATTCAAGATCGCCTAAAGCGCTGCTTTCCAAAATTTCCAGTTGTACCGATTTTGAATCGACATTCGGGAACAACGCCAGCGAGGATTCCAGGTCGGTAATAAATGAAGAGTGTTGTAAGTGATTTGAAGAAATATTAATACTGACTTCTATATTTATGCCTTGCGTGTTCCAGAAATCCAGTTGTTTCAAAACCCGGTTGATCACCCAGCGGCCTACTTCTATTTCCAGTTCGCTGCCTTCAATTACCGGTAAAAATTCTAAGGGAGGAATCAGTCCTTTTTTAGGATGGTTCCAACGGATCAATGCTTCGGCGCCGTAGACATGGCCGGTGTTCATGTTTACCTTGGGTTGATAATGTAAACTGAATTCATTGTCGATCAGAGCGCGGTTTATTTCAGTCAGCTTAATATTTTTTTGAATATATAAATGATCTTGTTCAATATTGAATAAATGAAAACGATTGCGGCCGGATAATTTGGCTTGATACATGGCCTGATCGGCATGCCGCATTAAAGTATCCAAGTCGGCGTTATCTCGAGGATAAAAGCTGACCCCGATCGATGCGCTAATGGAAATAGTATGGCCTTCAAAATTATAGGCTTTGATTAATGAATTTAAGATTCGGTTTAATAGCGTTTCACATTGGGCGTAACCTTCCAGATTGCCCAGTAATAATACAAACTCATCACCGCCATGACGAGAAACTGTGTCTTCTTCCCGAATGTTCGATTTAATACGTTTAGCGACCTCAATGAGGAGTTCATCGCCTAATTCATGGCCGTACATATCATTAACCGGCTTGAAATTATCCAAATCAAGAAAGCAAACAGCCAGTTCGGTGTGGTTGCGTTTGCATTGCGCCAAGGCTAGATCAAAGCGGTCGGCCAGCAATACCCGGTTCGGCAATTGGGTCAGCACATCATAATGCGCCATTTGCTCAAGAATTTCTTGTTGCTTTTTGGTTTGGGTGATGTCGGTAAAAATCCCGATATAATGAGAAGCATTGCCGTTGTCATCGAAAATAGAGGAAATTGATAATAGTTCGGCATATATAGACCCGTCTTTTTTGCGATTCCAAACCTCGCCTTGCCAATGTCCGTGTTGCCCTAAAGACTCCCACATCTCGGCATAAAAAGCTTTATCATGTTTGCCGGAATTTAAAATGCGCGGATTTTGGTTAATAATTTCATGCCGTGAATAGCCGGTGATTTTACAAAAAGCCGGGTTGACATCCATGATGTTGCCGTTTGTGTCGGTAATGGTAATGCCTTCATTGGTCTCGTTAAATACCCGCGCCGACAACATCAATTGTTCTTCTACATTTTTACGCTCAGTAATGTCCATATGCGTGCCGATCATCCGCAATGGATCATGGTCTTCCGTCCAGGCGACAATTTTGCCTCGGGTTAATATCCAGATATAGCTGTTATCTTTACATCGGAGGCGATATTCATTTTCATAGCTTCCGGCGTCATGGTTCAGGTAACGATTTAATTGGATATACACCCGGTCTCTATCCTCAGGGTGAATGCGTTTATCCCATTCGGATAAATCGTTATTGAGTTCATGTTCTTGATAACCCAGCATTTCCTTAAAGCGACTAGAGAAATAGATTTCGTTGGAAGTGAGGTTCCAGTCCCAAACGCCTTCCTGACTACCTTCTAATGCAAATTGCCAGCGTTCTTCACTCTTAGTTAATTCTTTGGTGCGGGCGCGGAATAATTGTTCAGCGCGCAGAGTGCGGCTGGTCAACATCAATAAGCCGATGGCAATCAGGCTGGCGATGATCAAGCCGCCTAACAATATCCCCCCAGTTTTGTCAGCAATTTGAATGGGAACGATTTTTTCTAATTGAAAAAAACTGAAAATCAAAATATAAAAAATTAATAAAGGATAGGCGACGAGTTGTCTGCGGTTATGCCAGCTATTACCCGGTTTATTGATAAATGTGAGCACAATGGGGGTGAAAATAATGATCCCGAAAATATTGCCTAGCCATTTAATTGCCCAAAAGCTATGCAGAAGATTGGCGTCAATCGCCCCGATAAAATAATGAGATGCCGTATTAATGGTTGGCGCTACCATGCTGCTAATTAACGCCCCGTAAAAGAAAAAATAAAATATTTTTCGGTCTTCAATTAACGGGTCGTTTTTACCGATGATCCGATTGATTAAAAAAGCGCCGAAAGAAGCTTGCAAGCAGGCGCCTACGGCGATGATAACGCCGAATGCTAATGACTGCTCTAAAGTCAATGCGGGTAGCGTGTTGAGTAATAAATAAAACTCCAGTGAAAATGCGCCGATTAATAAGCCGAGCAGGATAGATGCGCCATAGACTAGAAACGCCGCCAATGCTAAACCGGCAGTCGGCCAAATTAGACTAGCCTGACTGGATTCAACAAACAATAAAAGACCGAACCAGCCTAAAACAAAATAACTGCAGCCGATCAGTAGATTAGTTTTGAAAAAACTAACTGTTTTGTTGAATGGGTAATTTAGCAAAATTTAATGCGAATCTAAATGATTAAAACTATAGGCAGCAATAAGTATAAAAAGTTACCAGGAAAATTGTCTTAGTCCGGCTTTTCAAAACCACAGGCTGTTTTAATTGCGAAATTAATGTAAATGGATGCTTACATGCCATTTCAATTGTAGTTCATAACAAAATTTACACAGAATTAATTAAAGGACTATTTTTAGGAATAAAAATAAAAATGTGCGCGATACTAGGACAAACTCGGAATTTCATCTAAGCTTTAGTCAGGAATGGGAATTTTATAACTTATGCATTCTGACTTGCCGTTTTGTCCGGCTTCGGCGTTGCGAAAACAGTTACATAGTTCACTATGCGCCTGTTTCCGCGGCTTGAAGCCAAACAAAAATCCTGCGCCATAATGCATAAGTTATTTCATCCCCATTCCTTAACCAAAAAAAGTCTAAATTTCCCAGGTGGATTATGAACACCATGAAAGTTAATAACGCTAAATCACATTTTGTCGCTGTTGCCTCTATTGCCGCGGAACTGAGCGCGGTGATGGAAGTGGCTAAAGAAATTTCATTAGCCGCTGCAAATGCTAAAGCGATCGCTTTTAGAGCCGGCGAAAAAGCTAAAGGATTCCAGCCCATTACCGATTTTATTAATGAATTAGCAAAAGAGACGATTGAATTGGTCAATGATATTAACCAACATGCTTTCAGGCTATATCAATTAACGGTAAATGAACACCGGATGAGCGGGGCTTATTATAAATTTGAACAAGTCGCGCAAAATTCAACCAAAATGCACTATGCGAGCTCGTTAACCAAGCCGTTGAATCGAGCAAAAATTAATATGTTGGAATGCAGAAAAGAATTTAACCAAAGTTTGAGCCGGTTATTAGAACAATTGGCTGAAGTGATGCATCCGGCCAGAGCGGCCAGAGTGATTGCCGCTAACTCGCGTATTGAAGCCTCGCAAGCGGGAGAATATCTACAAGGTCTACAAGCTGTTGCGGAAAGTGTTGATCACGCCGCGCAAGTCATCCATGAAAAAGTTCAAAAATGTCGTAGCGCCTTAAGCGTTATCAATTTGGACAGCTAATTAAAACTTTACGCAGATAGGGTAGAAGCGCAATGAAAATTACCAAAATTTACGAAGGAGCGTACCAATGGATAATGTATGGACGCGACCCAAATAAGCCCGAAAAGATTATTGACACCAACCAATATGCGGTTAGGACTAAAAAAAGATGTTTGCTGATTGATCCGGGAGGCGTGGAACTGTTTGCGCCCATGTTGTCGGCTGTATTGCATGATGCGCCGGTAGAAGAAATAACTGATTTATTCGCTTCCCATCAGGATCCCGATATTATTTCTTCACTAGGCTTATGGGATCAAGCCCTACCCAACGCCAAGCTCCATGCTTCCGGTTTATGGGAAGGGTTCCTTAGACATTTTGGTTGTGAAAATATTGAATATATCCCAATCGCTGACAACGGTGGGGTCATTAGTTTGGATAACGTTGAAATTCAAATTGTACCGGCTCATTATCTTCACGCCTCAGCGAATTTTCATTTATACGACCCTGAAGCGAAAATTTTTATGTCAGGTGATGTCGGCGCTGCTCTTGAACCCGCTGGAGTTCCCGTTTTCGTTGAAGATTTTGACTCGCATATCGAAAAAATGCGTTTTTTCCACCAGCGTTGGATGCCATCCGAACAAGCTAAAAGAGTTTGGATCGATAAAGTAAGAGATTTGGAGATTGACATTTTAGCGCCCCAACATGGTAGAATGTTCCAAGGTGATGATGTAAAAAGATTTTTAGACTGGTTTGAAGGCTTGCAAATTGGTATGGCGATTAAAAATTAAAGATTTTTTAAAAAATACTTGCCTTATAAATAAAATCCTTTATAATAGTAATTCTTTGTCGGGTCGTTAGCTCAGCTGGTAGAGCACCGCACTTTTAATGCGATGGTCGAGCGTTCGAATCGCTCACGACCCACCATTTAATTCTAAATGAATCAAGCAGTTATCATTAATTTGAGGCTGCTTTTTTTATGCTTGGCGCTTTATCAATCCAGTTTCCAGTTTCCAGTTTCCAGTTTCCAGTTTCCAGTTTCCAGTTTCCAGTTTCCAGTTTCCAGTTTCCAGTTTCCAGTTTCCAGTTTCCAGTTTCCAGTCCCGTTCGGCTTTGCGTAATACAGCTCTAATTAAAGCCGTGATACGATTAACTCGACTGAGTTCAGCCTGTTTAGATTTTTTTTCTAAGCTGATCCAGTATCAAAAAAATTTACTATTTATGGCGACCATATCTGAAAGATCCAAAAGATGACTTGGTATTAGAAGTTGCTGTGGAGTCACAAAGTAAATATATCATTACGCATAACAAATGCGATTTCAAAAATTGTAATAAATTTGGGTGGTGGGTCGAATTTGTAGATTTCTGGTATACTCAAAACCTATGCTATCAAATAATCCATTGTCCTTATTGTGACGATACTAAAATAACCAAATCTGGAAAAAGTAGTACCGGTACACAACGCTATTTTCGCCAGAATACCGAATGCGAAACCAAGACATTTCAACTTGACTATCAGTATAAAGCCTGTGAAGCAGGCATGACAGAAAAAATAGTTGAAATGGATATTAATGCCACCGGCGTTAGAGACACCGCTCGTGTTCTTAAAATTAACCAGAACACCGTTATCAATACGTTAAAAAAAAAGAAAACAGCATTGTTCAGGTTAATCCAAACTGTCAAATTCCAACAGCTGATGCTGAAGCTCATGTAGAAATGGAATGAGTTTGCGAAGAAGCTGAGCTAGATGAACAGTGGTTATTTGTAATAAACAAGTCAAACCAACGTTGGATTTGGCATGCCGTTGAGCATACAACAAATACGGTTGTCGCTTATGTTTTTGGTAAACGTAATACTCAAAAAATTGAACGGAAAAACTTGAATTTCAGGACATGGATTAAACGACTTGCACGAAAAACAATTTGTTTTTCAAAATCTGAAAAAATACATGATATTGGTCTAGACAATGGG
>SPJM01000347.1 GCA_006844585.1 Methylococcaceae bacterium
ACAGCAACAAGATTCTATGCAGCAGGCCAAGTCTAGCATTTTAGACATCCGGGAAACGCTGGAAAAGCAGTTGAAAGCGATCCGAGAGGATAATAACCAGCAGCTGGGCGAGATGCGTAAAACAGTGGATGAAAAACTGCATGATACCTTGGAAAAACGTTTGGGTGAGTCATTTAAGCATGTTAGCGAGCGTCTGGAGCTGGTGCATAAAGGTTTAGGCGAGATGAAGACTTTAGCCGTTGGTGTTGGCGACTTGAAAAAAGTGCTTTCCAATGTGAAAACCCGTGGCATTCTGGGGGAATACCAGTTAGGCAATATTTTGGAGCAGATTCTTTCGCCTGAGCAATATGATGTCAATGTCGCCACCAAAAAAGGCAGTCAGGCCAATGTGGAGTACGCGGTAAAATTGCCGGGCAAAGCAGATGACAAGACAGTCTGGTTACCGATAGATTCCAAGTTTCCTTTGGAAAGTTATCAGAATTTATTGGCGGCGGTGGAAGAGAGCGATAAAGCTAAAATTGTGGTGGCTGAAAAGCAATTGCTGAATGCGGTGGAAGGTTTCGCTAAAGATATTAGCGGTAAATATATTGATCCGCCGCATACCACTGATTTTGCGATTATGTTTTTGCCTGTGGAAAGTTTGTATGCCGAGGTTTTGCGTCATCCGGAAATCTTTGAGAAATTGCAACGCAGCTATCGGATAACGATTACCGGGCCCACTACTTTGTCTGCTTTATTGAACAGCTTACACATGGGCTTTAGAACTTTGGCGGTGCAAAAACGCAGCAGCGAGGTTTGGAACGTATTGGCCGAGGTGAAAACGGAATTTGTAAAATATGCGGATCAGTTGGGCAAGGTGCAAAAGCAGTTGAGCACTGCCTCAAATTCATTGGAAACCTTGCAAACCACGCGCACTAATGCGATGGAAAGAAAGCTGCGCGGCGTGGAAAATTTGGAGATTGAGCAGGAAAATGATGTTTCACTTGGCCCTTTACCTTGATCCGGTTCTCTAGACTTCTGCCATTCAATCTGACATTTTTGACGATTTATGTTTGAAAATGCAAAAAGTTGTCAGTTTTTTACGTGAAAATTCTTAAATAATCGGAATATTGTGGCTAAATAACTTTTCACCAGTTTATCCAGTTTTTTAAATCATTGATTTGAGATGAGTTTCACAAAAATAAAGAGTGGGTGTTCGATGAGGCATGTCATTTGCTTTGTATTTATTACAAAGACAAAAAACGGTCGCCTAATGTAGAAGGCCATTTGTTGGCGTTATTGTGTTCACATGCCTAAGGAGGTTTATGATGACTCAGTTAAATCAACAACGTATGCGTTTCATTGAAAATTTACATGAAACTTTTGTGATGAGAACCGGTTTTGGCGCTTTTGCTTTTATTACGGCAGTTGACGCCAATAACCTTTTTGAACAATTTATGGATTCCGGGGAATCAGCGGATTCTTTTATTGATCGTTATGTGAGATCTATTTAATCGAATTCAAGACGGCAAGCTACTTTTACTTTAGTGACGTAGCTTGCCGAGAAAAAGAATTGTAGTATTTTCTTATGTGAGTGGCTCAAAAAAACTACCGGGAACTTGAAAATTCCCTTTAGATAAACCAATAGGGCGTTGTTTTACAGTAATAGGTTGCCTTTGTTTTTCTTGGGAAAGGCCAAGACGAAAATAATGAACTAAGTCATAAATTTCTGCATGTTTGTCTTTCGGGATTTTTTTGATTTCTTCAATAATCTGGTCTTGAATTAGCATGGTATGTGCCTATTGAGAATTAATGTCTTATCAAAGATCAACCACGTTGCTGTTCCAATATTTCAATCACCGCCTGGGTTTCAGGTCGGATATTTCGCCAAAGATAAAAGGCTTCGGCGGCTTGTTCCACCAACATGCCTAAACCATCCAGGCTTTTTATCGCACCGTGTTGTTTGCCCCAAGTGACGAATGGGGTGTCTTGATTGGCGTAGGCTAAGTCGTAGCAGTTGCCTTGTTCGGCTAATAAGGTATCGGGCAGGGGCGGGAGGTCGCCGGATAAACTGGCCGAGGTGGCGTTAATGATTAAATCGAATTGTTCTGATGCCAGGTTGCTGAATCCGCCGCCGCTCAGTTTACCGTATTTTGAAAAATCTTCCGCCATTGTTTCTGCTTTACTGACTGTTCGGTTGGTAATGGCCAAATTAGCTGGGGATTGTTCTAGCATCGGCAAAATAATGCCGCGACTGGCGCCGCCTGCGCCCAGTATTAAAATGCGTTTACCTTTCAGTTCAATTTGATGATTCCGGATTAAATCAGTCACTAAGCCGACGCCGTCGGTGTTGTCTCCTGTCAAAGAGCCGTCATCGGTAATGATCAGGGTGTTGACCGCTTTGCTCATTTGTGCGCGTTCGCTGAGTCGGTCGGCTTTTTGCCAGGCTAATTCTTTCAACGGCACGGTGCAATTCAAACCTTTGCCGCCTCGCGCAATAAATTGATCGACCGCACTGGCAAAATTTTCCGCCGGTACGTCTTGGGCGCTGTAGTTAAGCGATTGTTGTGTTTGTTCAGCAAATAACGTATGTATTAAAGGCGATTTGCTGTGCGAGATCGGGTGGCCGAATACCGCGTATTGATCAGAAGTCTGCATATTTCTCAGCTCGTTTATTCATCCATATTTCCCAAAGTATAGTCATTGCGACGATAGCTATCGCTAAGATACAGACAACCCACATAAAACTGTCGAAAAACGCAATGATAATGGAGGACATGCCTAAAAACAGGCCGACGAAACTAAAATGCCAGCCTATTCGGTTGCCGTCTAGCATAGTGGCTAAAGACAGGATCAGGAGAATAACCAGGCTGGCGTTGACTTCATTGAGTTGACCGGATTTTTGCAGTAAAAATGCGCCGCCGACCACTAATAATGTGGTTATCCAATGCAGCGACTGCTCTTTCACAATCTCGCTAAAGTCTACTGTTTCCTGTTGTTTGGATTGCAGCCAAGCGATGCCGATAGCGGAGCCAGCGAAAATGAACACTAACGCTAACCAGTACATATAGCCGTCATGAGCTGAAAAGTCGGAAATGGCGATGCCGATAACCGAAAGGATGATTAACACAATCAAGATCGCTTCTTCGATCTGAAATTTGGTTTTTTCGCTGATGTATTCTTGTTGCATGGCGCACCTCGGAAAGTGTGAGTTTTTATTATTGTTGTAACCATTGCGCAGCGGATTTTGCGTAGTATGTCAATATCGCATCAGTTCCGGCGCGCTTAAAAGAGAGTAATGATTCCATGATAACTTGCTGCTCATCCAGCCAGCCATTAATTGCCGCAGCTTTTAGCATGGCGTATTCACCGCTGACTTGATAGGCGAAGGTGGGGACGGCAAATTGTTGTTTGGCTCTGCGGATGATGTCTAAATACGGCATGCCGGGCTTAACCATAATCATATCGGCGCCTTCCTGTAGATCCAGTTGAATTTCTCTCAAGGCTTCATCGGAATTGGCAGGATCCATTTGATAGCTGTATTTGTTGCCGCCCGCTAAATTGCCCGCCGAGCCGACTGCGTCCCTGAACGGGCCGTAAAAGCTGGAAGCATATTTGGCGGCATAGGATAAGATGCGGGTGTTGCTGAAATGGTTGGTTTCTAAAACTTGGCGAATTGCGCCGATGCGTCCATCCATCATATCGGAAGGGGCGACAATATCGACGCCGGCTTCAGCGTGAGATAAAGCTTGTTTGCAAAGTACCTCAACCGTTTCATCGTTAATCACATAGCCTTGTTCGTTGATTAAACCGTCTTGGCCGTGTGAGGTGAAAGGATCCAGCGCAACATCGGTAATCACGCCCAGCTCAGGAAAGTTTTGTTTTAATGCGCGTACGCAGCGTTGTGCAAGTCCTTCCGGGTTATAAGCTTCTTCAGCGCCCAGCGATTTTTTTTCGGGGGCGGTGACTGGGAAAAGGGCGATGGCGGGAATGCCCAGTTCCATTAATTGTTGCGCTTCTTCCAAGAGCAGGTCTATGGATAAACGTTCGATTCCGGGCATAGAGTCTATGCTTTGTTTCTGATTGTCGCCTTCAATGACGAACATTGGATAGATGAGATCGTCCGCCGTTAATTGGTTTTCACGCATTAAGCGGCGAGAAAAGGATTGATAACGCATTCTGCGCATGCGTTGCGCCGGAAAGTTGGAATTATTGTTCATGTTTTCCATAACAATATGGGTTATTTTAATTTATAATAGGAAGGTTAAAGTCAAACTGATTCGAAATATTTGCTCTATTTTACCAGTCTGTCAAGCTTTATGTTTGAATTAAGTTGTTGAGTTGTTTTTTGGAGTTACCATGAAAATTAATCGCTACGCCCAAACCATTTTTTTTATTTATTTGGGTTTGTTTTTGAATATTGCTTCTGCGAATAGTGCTGATTTGGCGCCGCCGCAGTTGATCATCCAAAATGCCTCTGTCAAATTGAAAGAAAAGCTTCAAGATGAAACTTTTGCTCAAGATTTTAAAAAGATTAATGGTTTTGTGAAAGATGTGATTGATCCGCATGTTGATTTTAACCGAATTTCTGCGCTGGTTTTAGGGAAACTTTGGCGTAAGGCGACGCGCGAAGAAAAATTAAATTTTAAAAACGAGTTTCATACCTTATTAATCAGAACTTATTCCAGAGCCTTTGTGGAATTCGATGATTGGACCGTACGTTATTTACCTCTAAAGGCAAGTGAAGGTAGTAAGAAAATTATCGTTAAAACTGAAATTTTGCAGCCGGGCAAAGAACCAATCGGTATTAATTACCGAATGCTTCAGGTTAAAGGGAATTGGAAGGTTTACGACATTATGATCGAAGGCGTGAGTTTGGTGACCAATTATCGCACCAGCTTTAAAAATGAAGTAAAACGCACCGGTTCTTTGCAA
The DNA here is from genome assembly GCA_006844585.1 of Methylococcaceae bacterium. Classification (GTDB taxonomy): domain Bacteria; phylum Pseudomonadota; class Gammaproteobacteria; order Methylococcales; family Methylomonadaceae; genus Methylomarinum. The sequence continues at coordinate 4,915 of SPJM01000347.1, forward strand.
GCAGTTATTGATAAGCTGGCGCAGCGTAATATTGAAGCTTTAGGCTCATAAAATCGGCTTTTCCGCTCTAATGCAGGTAGAGCAATGAAGAAGCGATTGCGGATTAGTTTTTTCTCGCGCATTCTTTTTGCTTATCTTATTTCTTAAATTTATGATTCAATGGGCCGAAGGCTAAAGCCTGCGACCCAAGTTTGCATATTATTTTGATTAAGGCTGCGTAGCGCCAAACTTTCATCTTTCCCATTCAATACCATCGCCGCATTTTTCTGAGCGTCGGCGAGACTTATCTGTTCATGAACCCACAAAAAGATTCCATTTACGCCAATCCTTTGGGCGAAGTCGATTCATTCAAATTTGATGAAAAAGTTGTGAATGTGTTTCCGGATATGATTGAGCGGTCAGTGCCGGGATACAGAGCGATCATTAACGCTATCGGTTTATTGGCCGAGAAATTTTATCAAGATAACACGCGCTGTTATGATTTGGGCTGTTCTTTGGGTGCGGCATCCTTGTCCATGCATCATCATATCGCCCGGCCTTGTGAAATTATTGCGGTAGACTCTTCAGCGGCTATGCTGAATGGCTTGCAGACTTTTTTGCGGCAATCTGATGAGGTTTTTAATATCAGGGTCGAATGCGCCGATATTCGGGATATTGCGATTGAAAATGCTTCGGTGGCGGTGGTTAACTTTACCTTGCAGTTTCTGCCCATTGCTGATCGCCAATCGTTTATCGAAAAAGTTTATCAAGGGTTGCAACCCGGCGGTATTTTAATCTTATCTGAAAAGCTGGAATATGACGATCCGCGGCAGCAGACTTTGCAGACCGATCTGCATCATTTGTTTAAACAATCTCAGGGCTATAGTGAATTAGAGATCAGCCAAAAACGTTCCGCACTGGAGAATGTGCTGCTGACCGAAACATTCGATCAGCACCGCGCCCGTTTGTTGAATGCCGGATTTAGTAGCGTTGAAATTTGGTTTCAGTATTTTAATTTTGCTTCTATGATTGCTTTGAAATGATTGATTACCAACCTCTTTATCAATTTTTGGCGGACGCCGGGCAAGATGATTGGGCGCGACAATTGCCCCTGCAATTGGACGAGGCTTTTAACAATGCCCGCCACGGGAACTTGGCGGATTGGAAACAAGCCGTGACAGAGTTGCCGGTCTTACCGGTGACTGGTCGGGTTCTCGACAGCGAGTTCAAAATTGAATTTGATGGCGCGATTGTAAGTGAACAGCGAAGCCTGTTAGTAGAGCGTTTGCAAGCCTTGATGCCTTGGCGCAAGGGGCCATATCAGATTGCTGATTTACATCTGGATACTGAATGGCGTTCGGATTGGAAATGGACGCGAATACAGGATCATATCACGCCGTTAACAAGGCGTACGGTATTGGATGTGGGGTGCGGCAATGGTTATCATTGTTGGCGCATGTTAGGCGCAGGCGCTGAGCGCGTTATCGGGATTGATCCTTATCTTTTAAATGTTATGCAGTTTCAGGCGATTTATCATTTATACGGCCAGCCTGCGCCTGTTTTTGTGTTGCCGTTCGGCATAGAAAATATCCCTAAAGATACGGCTTTGTTCGATACGGTTTTCTCGATGGGGGTTTTGTATCACCGGAAATCGCCGATAGAGCATTTGCAGGAATTGAAAGGTTGTTTAAGGCCCGGCGGCGAATTGGTGTTGGAAACCTTGGTGATAGATGGCGGGCCAGGCGAGGTGTTGTTTCCGCCGGGGCGCTACGCTAATATGCGTAATGTCTGGTTTTTACCCAGTTGCCAGACCTTGGAAAGTTGGTTAAAACGTTGCGGGTTTAGAAATATACGCATTGTTGATGTCACTAAAACCAGTTTTGAAGAACAGCGAAAAACCGAATGGATGCCGTTTCATTCGCTAGAACATTTCCTGGATTCGGAAAATAGCAACTTAACCAGTGAGGGTTTGCCTGCGCCGATCAGGGCTGTGGCGATTGCCACGATTGATTGAATAGTTTGCAGACAAAAAAAATGCGGCTAGGAGCCGCATTGAGAGGTTTTTAGGATATATGCTCTGAAAAAAAATGTCCTTTTCCTTGAAAAGGAGCGCATTTAAGAGTTGCATATATTTTAGTAATAAAACTTGACTTTTTGAATGTGGCAAATCGTCGCGTGACATATTGTCGCACTATTTTCAAGGGGAAGGTTACCTGTTTAGCGTGGCTTTTTGAGACGAAAATTTTAAAAATGTTATTAAAACAATGGCTTGTGGTTTTTAATTATTGCTTGATCGTTGATAATATGTTGCTTAGCCCGGCGTAGTCATGCAAACTAATTTCTTCGGCTCTTAAGCTTGGGTCTATATTCAAAGATTGAAAATGTTCTTCCGCTAAGATTTTTTTCAGGGCATTGCGGATGGTTTTTCGGCGCTGTGAAAAAGCATGAGTCACCACGGTATTAAAATCCGAATAATCTTCGACGGTTACCGGCGGTTGTGAATGAGGCGTCAATTTAACGATGGCGGACATGACCTTCGGTACAGGGTTGAAACTTTCCGGCGGCACATCGAATAGATTTTCTGCTTCGCAGTGATATTGCAGCATCACCGATAGTCGACCGTATTTTTTGGTGCCGGGCGTAGCGCAGATGCGATCAACCACTTCTTTTTGCAGCATAAAATGCATGTCGTCAATCTGGTTCGCAAAGCTGATTAAATGAAACAACAGCGGTGTAGAAATATTGTATGGCAAATTGCCGATGATATGGCTTTTTTGGGGTGGGCTTTGCAACACCTGGGCAAAATCGAAGCTTAGCGCATCGGCTTGGTGTATGGTTAAATTTTCAGACTGGCTGAACGTATCCCTTAAGTGTTTAGCCAGGTCTCGATCCAGCTCAATGACATCTAAGGCGATATTTTCAGCTAACAATGGACGGGTGAGCGCGCCTAAGCCCGGGCCTATTTCCACCCAGTGTTGTTCGGATGATAAATTGAGCGAAGATAATAATTGGTTGATGATATTGTGATCCTGTAAGAAATTCTGACCGAATCGTTTTCGTGCTTTATGCGCCATTTTATGTTGCCGGTTATTGATGTTTTGTTGAATATTTCTGTGGTCAGGCGCTAGTCATTTCCAAAGCCGTGTGCAGCGCATAGCGCATGCTGCCGAATTCAGCCTGGCCGGTTCCGGCTAAATCTAATGCCGTGCCGTGATCCACTGAGGTTCTGATCAACGGCAGACCGAGGGTGATATTGGCGGCTTGCCCGAAGCCCTTGTGTTTTAATACCGGCAATCCCTGGTCATGATACATGGCTAATACAGCATCAGCAGACTTTAAGTACTTATCGGTAAATAAGGTGTCGGCCGGTAATGGGCCGTGTAGATTAAAACCTTGTTGCCGCAACTGATTGATGACCGGTTGTATTACCTCAATTTCTTCATGACCCAGATGACCGTTTTCACCGGCATGCGGATTAAGTCCGCAGATCAAAATATGTGGATTCTTTAATTTAAAGCGGCTTTTTAAATCATTATTCAGTATCGTGATGACTTGCATTAAGCGTTGTTGGGTAATGGCGGCGCTGACTTCGCTTAACGGTAGATGGGTGGTCGCCAGAGCAACCCTCAGACCCGGCGTCGCCAGCAGCATCACCGGATGACCGCCGCTGATTTCAGCAATATATTCAGTATGGCCGCTGAAAGGAATACCTGCGTCGTTGATTATGCCTTTATGAACCGGAGCGGTGACCATTGCATCAAATTCGCCTTGCAAGCAAGCTTGAGTCGCTAAGCTGATCATTTCCAGTACATATTGGCTATTGTGTTTATTCAATTGGCCGGTTATGACGGCTTCAGCGGTTTTAACTGGCCATATCTTTAAAATGCCGGTTTGGTGTGTTGATGCGGCTTGCTCAGGGTGGTGGTATTCAATTTTTAGCGGTAAATTAAGTTGTTGCGCGCGCGCCTTTAAAACATGAGGGTCGGCTAAAATAACCAGTTGACCATCAAAGTCCTGCTGCGCCAGTTGAATACATAAGTCCGGCCCGATACCGGCGGGTTCGCCGGAACTGACGATAATGCGGGGAATAGGCATAAAAATCGTTTGAATGGGAATGACAATATCAAAACCGCCATTGTAGTCATTTGAGTAGCGGAATTGAATTTAAATTTTTGGTAGGGAAGGGAAGGACGGAGCGTTGCGCTCCGTCCCTGAAATATAAGTTGCGAAGTATAACTTTTAGGTTGCCACCGAACCGCCTGCGTCAAGGTTATCGGCGTTATTGTCGGTGTCGCTGGAATTGTTAGACGTTTGATCCGGCGGTGTATTTGGATTGCTCGGTTCAGGCGGATCAATCTTTTTACCGGTCATTAATTGATCGATTTGTTTTTTGTTGATGGTTTCCCAATCCATTAACGCTTGAGCCATGTTATGCAGAATTTCCATGTTTTCAGTAAGGATATTTTCAGCGCGTTGGTAATTAACATCGACAATATGGCGGATTTCATCATCAATCACTTGCGCCATTTTTTCTGACATGGGTTTGGCTTGTGGTCCCATATAACCGCGGCCTTCGTCTTCGCCGTAATCCATCGGTCCCAACTTATCGGACAAACCCCATTTAGTCACCATATTGCGGGCGATTTGGGTGGCTCTTTCAATATCATTGGAAGCGCCGGTGGTGACCTTGTTTTTACCGTAAATAATAGCTTCTGCGATGCGGCCGCCGAATAAGCTGGAAATCTGGCTTTCCAATTTATCTTTGCTGGCGCTGTATTGATCCTGTTCGGGCAAGAACATGGTAATGCCCAATGCATTGCCGCGCGGCATGATGCTGACTTTATAAACCGGATCATGTTCCGGCACAGTACGCCCGACAATGGCGTGACCGGCTTCATGATAGGCGGTCATTAATAAATCTTCTTTACGCATCACCATGCTGCGTTTTTCGGCGCCCATCAATAGTTTGTCTCTGGCTTTGTCCAGGTCATTCATGGTGACGATGCGTTGATTATTGCGAGCTGCAAATAATGCGCCTTCATTAAGCAGGTTGGCCAATTCAGCGCCGGAAAAGCCCGGTGTGCCGCGAGCCAGGTCATTCAAGTTAACATCATCCGCCAACGGAATTTTACCCGCATGAACGTTAAGAATTTGCTCGCGGCCTTTGATGTCCGGCAAATTAACGGTGACTTGACGGTCAAAACGCCCCGGTCTTAATAAGGCGTTATCAAGAACGTCAGCGCGGTTGGTGGCGGCGATGACAATAATGCCTTCGTTGCCGCTGAAACCGTCCATTTCCACCAATAACTGGTTCAAGGTTTGTTCGCGCTCATCATTGCCGCCGCCCATGCCGCTTCCGCGATGACGGCCGACAGCATCGATTTCATCAATGAAAATAATGCAAGGGGCGCGTTTTTTGGCTTGTTCAAACATGTCGCGCACCCGCGAGGCGCCGACGCCGACGAACATTTCAACAAAGTCGGAGCCGGAAATGCTGAAAAAGGGCACATTGGCTTCTCCGGCGATGGCTCTCGCCAATAAGGTTTTACCGGTTCCCGGAGGCCCGACCATTAATACGCCTCGGGGAATTTTACCGCCGAGAAATTCGTATTTGCTGGGGTCTTTCAGAAAGTCCACCATTTCAGTGACATCTTCTTTGGCTTCTTCAACGCCGGCTACATCGCTGAAACCGACTTTAACCTGGTTTTCTTCCATTAACTTGGCGCGGCTTTTGCCGAAGCCCATTTGACCGCCGGGACCGCCGCCGGATTGTTGTCTGCGCATGAAATAAATCCATACCGCAATTAACAGCAGCATAGGACCCCAAGACATGAAGAACTGCATAAAGGCGGAAGGTTCTTCCGGTTTAGAGACTTTGATTTTGACGCCGTATTCCAACAGCTCGTCAATCATATGCGGGTCATCCGGATTGTAAGTGGTAAAGCGTTCGCCGTTGGTGCGTCTGCCTAAGACAACATCGCCGTTAATCAGAACTTCGGAAATCGCGCCGTTGCGAATGTCTTCAATATAGTCTGAATAAGATACGTTGTAGACAGAATCATAGGTGGGCGCGGAACGATTTATCATCGAAATTACAACCGAGACTATTACAAATATTATTAAGAATCGGAGTATAGGAGCTTTCATGCTTGAACCTCTCGTCAGCAGTGATTAGTTTCACTCTTTTGGTCTAGTTTAATTACTGATTAGTTCAGTAAGATATTGGCGCATTCTAACCTAAATCAAGACAATTATCAGGAAACTTGAGCTAGATTAATAAAACTGCCTTGAAATTATGTTTATGGTTTTTGAACTGAATGGTCGAAACGCATTTTGAAAAAGAGCATGAAATGCTCATGATTATATTTGCTATTGATTGTATTTTAAATGTTTTTTGAGGGCTAAGTTTTTTAGCGGCAATGCGCCTTTTTTTTTCAGCGCCGGGAAAATGTTTCAGCTTGAGAAGTCCTTGCTTTGTAGTTTATCAACTATAAATTTATTGTAATCACTTAGCGATTATTTAGCTAATTTTTATTTTTTTCGATAGCGGTGCGAAAAAATTAGTCGGAATCTAAGTTGAGGAACGTTCACGAAATAACTTCGACAACTGACTTGTCTTTTTATCCGCCTTCAGCGTTGCACAAACAGTTACATAGCCTGCTATGCGCCTGTTTGTGCGCCTTGAATGCGAATAAAAATTCTGCGCCAGTTGCCGAATTTAATTCTTTCACGTTCCTAATCTCTCTGTTCATTCTGAATTCAAGGGATGACGATGGTACAATAAAGCCCTTTGTGCTCCGTAACAGCGTAGTAAGTTTGAAATTGGGAGGTTTATGAATCAACTTAGATGTGCAGTGATTGGAACGGGATATTTGGGTAAGTTTCATGCTGAGAAATATGATTCTTTAGAAAATTGTGATTTAACGGCGGTGGTTGACATTAATCAGGAATCCGCTGAAATTGTAGCCAAAAAGCATGATACAACCGCTTTAACTGATTACCAGTCCTTATTAGGTCATGTCGATGCGGTCAGCATCGTGGTGCCGACCAGTTTACATTTTAAGGTAGCGAAAGACTTCCTGGAAGCCGGGGCGCATGTTTTGCTGGAAAAGCCGATTACGGTCACCGTTGAAGAAGCGGATGAATTAATCGCAGTCGCTAAAGAAAACAACGTTATTTTACAAGTCGGTCATTTAGAGCGTTTTAATCCAGCTATCATGGGCTTGGGAAAAATGAAAGATAAACCTTTGTTTATCGAGTCCCATCGCTTGGCGCCGTTTAATCCGCGAGCAACAGATGTCAGCGTAGTGCTGGATTTAATGATCCACGATATCGATATTATTTTGGCTTTGGTCGAATCCGAAGTAGAACGCATCGACGCCAGCGGTACCGCCGTTCTCACTCAGGACGTTGATATAGCCAACGCCCGTCTGACGTTTAAAAACGGTTGCGTAGCGAATGTAACGGCCAGCCGCATCAGCATGAAAATGGAAAGAAAAATGCGCATGTTCAGGCCCTGTTCTTATATCTCGGTGGATTTTCAAAACCGCGTGTTGACTAAACATAAAACCGGGGAAAAGGAAATGTTTCCGGGGATTCCTGAAATTGAAACCGAAGAGTCGGTATTTGATAACGGCGATGCTTTATTAACTGAAATTCAACATTTTACCGCCTGCATCGAAAGCGGCGAACAACCTTTGGTGAGCGGTGAAGCCGGCAAAGCAGCTTTGCAAACCGCGATAGAAATCTCCAAACTGTTAACACAAAAAGGCTAACGATATGATACCTATGGTCAACCTGAAGGCCCAATATGCTGAAATTAAAGATGAAGTAGAACAGGGGCTGGCTGAAACCATCGCCAATTGTTCTTTTATATTAGGTCCGAATGTGCAAGCCTTTGAACAGGAATCGGCGGAATATCTTGGCGTTCGCCATGCGGTGGGCTGCGCTTCCGGCACCGATGCATTGCATTTGGCCTTGTTGGCCGCCGGTATTGGCGAGGGCGACGAGGTCATTACGTCGGCCTTTACCTTTATCGCCACTGCGGAAGCGATTAAATATGTCGGCGCCAAACCGGTTTTTGTTGATATTGATCCTAAAACGTTCAATATTACCGCTGAAAGCATTGAAGCAGCCATTAATGACAATACCAAAGCGGTGATGCCGGTGCATTTATTCGGCCAACCGGTCGATATTCCGCAGATCAAAGCCTTGTGCGAACAGTATGGTTTAAAACTTATCGAAGATTGCGCGCAATCATTCGGCGCCCGCGTTAATGGCGGACAAACCGGTTCCTTCGGAGATGCGGCCGGATACAGTTTTTTTCCCAGTAAAAATCTAGGCGCTTTCGGCGATGGCGGCTTGGTTGTCACCCAATCCGATGAAACGGCGACAATGCTTAGAAAATTGCGCAATCATGGTTCTGATGTACGTTATTATCATGATGTGATTGGTTATAACAGTCGTTTGGATGATATGCAGGCGGTAGTTTTAAGAACCAAGTTAAAACGCATTGATCAATATAATCAGGCCAGACGCCATGCCGCGCACCTATATTCCGAATTGTTGGCGGATCTGCCGTTAGCAACGCCGTATGAAGATAATATCGGCGAGCATGTTTATCATCAATATACTTTATTGTGCGAACGTCGCGACGAGGTTATCAAGGCCTTGCAAGATAAGAAGATGGCTTGCGCCGTCTATTACCCGGTGCCGCTGCATCAACAAGACGTGTTTAAGGATGCTTGTAAGGGGTTGAGTTTGCCGAATACTGAGAGGGTAGCGTCACAGTGCATGTCTTTACCGATTTGTTCATCCATTAGCGATGAGTCAATTAAGCAAATCACCGAGGTGATCGGCGGCGTGTTAAGTTAATGTCGGATTGGATTCAATGATTCGCGACAAGGCTTATACTGTTATGTTCAGCGCCGGAGAAGCGTCCGGCGATCAACATGCGGCGAATATGTTTTTGGAATTAAAAAAACAAACTCCGAATGTGGCGGCTATCGGCATGGGCGGAGCGAAAATGCGCCAAGCCGGTGTCGATACCCGGATAGACTCTTCAGCGATTGCGGTGATTGGGTTAATCGAGGTATTGAAACATTATTCCGAAATTAAAGCGGCCTTAAAAGGCATGAAGCAAATAATATGCTCGGATAAGCCGGATTTGCTGATTTGCGTTGATTATAAGGAGTTCAACCTGAAGTTGGCGCAATATGCTAAAAAGCAGGGCGTTAAGGTATTGTTTTATGTCAGTCCGCAAGTTTGGGCGTGGCGGCCGGGAAGGGTGAAGACATACGGCAAAGCCATCGATATGATGGCGGTGATTTTTCCATTTGAAACGGCTTATTATGACGCTGAAAATGTGCCGGTGGCTTATGTCGGGCACCCATCTGTAGACAAGGTTCACCCTAAACATAGCAAGGCGGACGCATTAAAATTGTTTCAATTGGATGCTGCTCGGCCTGTAGTCGGTTTGTTGCCAGGCAGTCGTTATAATGAAATTAAACGCTTGCTGCCGGTGATGCTGGAAGCTGCGGAGAAATTAGCGGTCACACACCCTGAACTGCAGTATATATTGCCGCAGGCCGATTCGATAGCAGATGAAAACATAGCGCCGTTTCTGGCGGAAACTGCTTTGCCAATTAAAATTATTAAGCATCAACCTTATGATGTTATTCAATGCTGTGATGCGGTCATGACAGCTTCCGGCACCGCATCCTTGGAAGTTGCTTTATTGCAGATTCCGATGGTGATTGTTTATAAATTATCCTGGCTGACTTATTTGCTGGGCCGTTTATTGGTCAAAATTCCCTTTATCGGCTTACCGAATATTATTGCAGAAAAAGGCATTGTTAAAGAATTGATACAACATGATGTTAATGCCGGGGCGTTAGCGGCTGAAATAGATAAGTTGTTGTTTGATGCGCCATATCGTCAAACTATGTTGCAGGCGTTGGGCCGCGTTAAGCAAAAACTCGGACCCAGCGGCGGATCGAAAAACATGGCTGATTTGGCGGTAAAATTATTGCTGAAATCGTGAAAATCCGTGACGCAGAGTGCGCACTGCGCGCCTTTAGGTGTGGCTAAATTGCGGATATTGAGCAACTAACCTGAGATAATCGTTATAATCATCTACATCCCACTGTCTCGGCAGTTCATAATACTTCAAATCCAGTTGTTTGATTTCAGTTACAGTGCGCGAAAAAACCGTGTCCGTACTCCAAGGGATGTTATCAAATAATTGCGGAAAATGGGTGTTAGCGCCGATTAGGCAATAGCCGCCGTCTTCGACAGGCGCTATGCAGCAGTCATTGCTGTTTTGTAGAGCCTTAATAGCTTGCTCAATTAAAGGCTTGGATAAACCCGGGCAGTCAGTTCCAATTAACACCGCTTGTCGGTAGTCTTTCAAGCCGGTTTGCATGGCATGGCTCATGCGCGCCCCCAAATCGCCTTCGCACTGCTGTTTTAAGGTAATCGCATAGCGACTTTCAATTTCCTGAAAAAAATGATGATCGGTATTCGGCGCGCACCATAGTTCTATTTCGTAGTGAGCGGAATTGCTGATTTCTTGCAGCGTGCGTAAGGACAGTTGCTGATGAAGTCGGGCGGCCTGTTCGGCGCTCAATTGCGGCTGAGTGCGGGTTTTAACCTCACCGGCTATCGGCGCTTTGCAAAAAACCTGAACAACGGATGATGGGCGCGACATAAGATTTATTTTTCGGTCATCGCGCCGCCGCAACTACTGCCTTGACCCGCTGTGCAGCCATAGCAATGTTGCAAGGTTTTGATGCTTTGATGGTTGGCTATGTCATCAGCTTGAGTAATATGGGTTTTTCGACCGGATAAGGGCAAATCCAGCATCTGATTGAAGTCGCAATCATAAAGATAGCCTTGCCAATCCACGCTTAACGTATTTTTACACATGACGCTTTCTAAATTGGCGGTTTGATGGTTTGTTTTCAGTAGTTGCAGGTAATCGTCAAATTCCCCACGGCTGATTAATTGACTGCCGAATCGTTTAATCGGTAGATTGGTCAAGGCTAATAATTGATTGAAAACAATGCCGTAATGGTCGTACAGATAGGCTTTGTAAGATTTTTCCAGTTCCGATTGCTCGGGTGGTAGCGATGGGCCTTGCGGATTAAACACCAAATGCAGCATCAGCGGCGAGTCGGTGTGACCGTAACCTAGGGCGTTTAATTGCTGTAAAGCCTTAATGCTGGCCTCAAAAACGCCTTTGCCGCGTTGTTTATCAACATTATCTTCCAGATAACAAGGCAGTGAGGCGACAATTTCTACTTGCTGAGCGGCCAGAAATTCCCCCAAGTCATGATATTCCGGTTCTTGCAAGATGACTAAATTACAACGGTCGATTATTTTTAAAGGTAATTGACTGGCTTGTTTGATAAGATAGCGGAAGTTTGGATTCATTTCCGGCGCTCCGCCGGTCAGGTCCAAAGTATGGATTTGAGAGTTTTGGTTTAGAAAGTTCAAAACCTGATCAATATTGCTTCGTTCCATCAATTCGCTACGCTTAGGCCCTGCATTGACATGGCAGTGAGTACAGCTAAGGTTACATAAATAACCAAGGTTGACTTGTAAAATTTCCGTAGAACCCCTTTCAATAGTTGGGAAATCGGAAGGCTGAAGATAGGGTAAGCAGTCAATCATGTTTTAATGTGCGTAGCGCTGTCATTAAGTTAAGTTTAACTATATTACCTTAAATTAAGCGCTAACAAAATTACCTTGCCAATCGTGAATACTCAACATCCGGCAGTCTCATTTATAATCAGCAATATTATTGTTGCGCTAGTCTATTTTGTATCCGGCTATTTAGGAAACCTATTGTCGATTCCGCCTATGAACGCCAGCCCGGTATGGCCGGCGGCAGGCGCCGCTTTAGCTATGGCTATGGTTTGCAGTCATCGAATTTTGCCTGGTCTGTTTGTGGGCGCGATGGCGATCAAAATCCTGGTCTTTTGGGATTTCTCCAGTCCGGATTCCTTGACGCCATCATTGATCACCAGCGTTGTTAGTTCAATCGGCACATGTGCGCAAGCTGCGGTAGGCGCTTATTTAATTCATCGGCTGTTAAAGACTGATAACCCTTTAATCCAAGACCGAAAAATTTTTCAATTCTTTATACTGGCTATGCTCAGTTGCGTGATTGGCCCGACCGTCGGCGTGGCGGCTGTTTTTTTGCAAGGGTTCATCACTGTTGAAGATTTACTAATCAGTTGGAGCACCTGGTGGATAGGCGACGCCATCGGCGTGTTTGTGTTTACCCCATTGGTATTGACCTTTATCGGCAAGCCCAAATCCAGTTGGCATGAAAGAAAAAAGTTATTGGCGATCCCGCTGAGCATCACATTAGTATTGGTATTGAGCGTATTTCAATATTATAAAAACCAGGAAGAAAAACGCATTCATGCTATTTTTGATCGTCAGGTCAATACGCTGCATCATTATATTGATAAAGAAATTAAACATCGCATCCGTTTAATTGAAATACTTAAGGCTTTATTTGATAGCCCTGTAAGCATTAGCGCCAAGGATTTTGAAGCCATAACTTTACCGATAGTCAATACCCATCGCAGTATGCGGGCAATGGCTTGGATCTCATACATTAGCGACCGAGAAAGGCTGGAATATGAGCGCAAATTCGGTATTGATTTTCAAATTACCGAACGTGATAAGGATCATCGATTAATACCTTCCGCGCAACGTAAAGAATATTTTCCGATTAGCTATATCGAGCCGTTGGCGGAGAACCGCCGGGCCTTGGGCTTTGATATTTCCACTAATGACCCGGTTGATTTCAAAGCCTTAAAAAAAGCGCAAACTACCGGATTGATCACCATTACCGAACCGTTTCAATTGATCCAGGACTTGGAAGAGGTTACGGGCGTGGTTATGTATGCGCCGATTTATCAGAACAAATCGGCGGAAATAATAGACAGTCAGGATTTAAAAGGATTGGTGGCGGTAGTCTTTAGGATGTCGGATGAAATGAAAGAAGCCTTCTCTCAACTTTCCGATATTCAATTGTGGGTGAAAATTAAAGATCAACAGAAAATCTTATACAGCAACATCCCTGATAAAATTTCTACAGAACTCAATTTATGGGACTTGAATCAACAGTTGCCTATCAATGTGGCTGACCGGCAATGGCTGTTAACTTATCGACCCTCTGAAGATTTTATACATGCTCAAGTGACCTGGAATAATTGGTGGTCTTTGTTGATAGGCTTTATTATTGCCGGCTGTACCGGGTTTGCTTTAATGCTGCTTAGCGGTAGAACATTACGCACTGAAGATCTGGTCAGAAGACGAACTCAAGCATTAGCGCAAAGTGAAAGACATTTTCGTGAATTGGTGCAAGCGCAAACAGCCATTTTTTGGCGCGCCGACCCGGTGACGGCGCAATTCACCTTCGTCAGTGATGAGGCGGAAAGAGTTTTAGGTTATCCGGTCTCCGAATGGCTAGAGGAAAACTTCTGGATCAAGCATATGCACAGGGATGATAAAGAATGGGCGCCTGAATTTTGCCAAGCCCAAAGCGCAGAACATCGATCTCATCAATTTGAATATCGGATGATTTGCAGTAAAGGCAAGGTCATTTGGTTGAGAGATGTCGTTAATGTCGTTATGGAAAATGGTAAGGTTAAAGAGCTTATCGGCGCCATGATCGATATTACCGAACAAAAAAGAACCGAAAGTGAAATTTATCAGTTGGCCTTTTATGATTCTTTAACCGGCTTAGCCAATCGTCGTTTATTGTTATCTCAATTGAATAGTGAACTTTCCCGGGCAAGACGAAAAGGTTTATTCGGTGCGATTATCTTTCTTGATTTGGATCGATTCAAAATTTTAAATGATTCGATGGGGCATCATATCGGCGATGAGCTGTTAATCCAAGTGGCCGGACGCATTAATCAGGGGATTAGGGAAGATGATCTGGCTGCCCGGCTGGGCGGCGATGAATTTGTCATATTGATTCGGGCTTTTGCGGATAATTTGCAGCAGACCACCGAAGGCGTATCAATCATTGCGGAAAAAATCAGAAAGAGCATGGAACAACCTTATTTTATCAGCGATTATGAACATCATTGTTCAACCAGTATCGGCATCACCTTATTTCCGGAACAAGGTTTGAGCGGCGAAAAATTATTTCAACAAGCAGATAAAGCGATGTATCGCTCTAAAGAACAAGGCCGCAACACCATCAGTTTTTTTCATCCCAGCCTGCAAAAAGCCGCCGATGCGAGATTATTTCTGGAAAAAGAAATACGCCTGGCGCTGAAAAATGAAGATTTTATCTTGTACTACCAACCTCAAGTCGAGGTGGGCGGAGGCGTGAGAAGTTGTGAGGCATTAATACGTTGGCGACATTCGGAAAAGGGTTTAATTTCACCGGCCGATTTTATTCCCGTTGCGGAAGAAAGCGGGTTGATAATTCCTTTGGGTTTGTGGGTGTTTAATGAGGCTTGTCAGCAGATGCGGCAGTGGTTGGATCAGGGCGTTAAGATTGATCACATTGCCGTTAATGTCAGTTCCAGGCAATTCAGGCAAGGGGATTTTGTTGATCAATTAATACAAGTGATCGAAAGCCATCAAATTTCAGCGCAACATATTTTTATTGAATTAACCGAAGGCGTTGTGATTGATGATTTTACCGACACGATCGAAAAAATGCGTGAATTAAAAGCGATCGGCGTTCAGTTTTCCATTGATGATTTCGGCACAGGCTATTCTTCATTGGCTTATTTGAAACAACTGCCTTTGGATGAGTTAAAAATTGACCAAAGTTTTATTCGCGATTTAATCATTGATGAGAACGATACCGTGATTGTCGAAACGATTATCAATATGACCAAAAACTTGAATTTGGATGTGATTGCGGAAGGCGTGGAAACCGTACAACAAAAAGCCTTTCTTGAACAAAAAGGCTGTGTAGTTTTCCAAGGCTATTTATTCAGTAAACCCTTACCGGCTTTGGAGTTTATCGAGTATTTGCAAGAACAGAAAGTGAGGCGCGATAATCGATAATTCAGCGTTTTCTCGGACAGGTTGCTAGTACTAGCCTTGTTTGAATCGGTGAATTTGCCTACGCTGCTTTTTAGTCGGTTTTCGCGGTCGCTCGGAATGGTCGACTAATGCTTTTTCCTGTTTTTGTTGAATAATTTGTTGCTGGCGTTTCATGCGGCTTTCCTCATTTTCTTCATAAAGCAATGCCGCTTCGGGAGCCGGGCGGCGTTGCTGATTAATGCCTTTAACCACAATATCCCAACTGTATTGATCTTTGTTGATATGCAGATCAGAGCCTATTTTAACCTCTTTAGAGGGTTTGCAGCGCTGACCGTTTAAATGAACTTTTCCGCCGGATACCGCATCAGCGGCCAGTTTGCGCGTTTTAAAAAAACGCGCAGCCCAAAGCCATTTATCAATACGTAATGATTCCGCTTTACTCGACGTCATAACCTTTGTCCAACCATTGTTTGATGCCGCCCGCCATACTGACTGTTTTGCTGTAGCCTAATTGCTGCAATACATCGACAGCTAAAGCAGAACGTCTGCCGCTTTGACAATAAACGATAATATCTTCATTTTGGGCGTTTGCAAAATGCGGATGAGCGGCTAATTTGAATTCCATAACGCCTCTAGGAATATTGATGGCGCCGGGCAGATGTGAGGCGGCAAATTCTTCGCCCTCTCTGACATCTAAGAGTTTTGTTTCACCCAATTGTTGTTTAACTTCATCGACTGAAACTTCGGTGATATTTTGCAATGCTTTTGCGATCAGTTCTGCAGGAGTGAGCGACATAGTTTATCCTTAATAATTTTTTAAAAGGTGTTATATTAGCAACTTTTAATATAGAGGGCTAGTACAGCAGCCCTATTTCTTACTAAAGCCGTGAGAGTTTTTAACGCGTATGTGTTGAAAATTGTTAAAATACACCCCGCACGGAAATAATTATAATTTAAACAGATAGGCAACGAGGCGACACTTTATGAATTTTGAAAAAGTCATTTTTGGATTCTTTGTGATTTTAGCGTTAACCTTGAATTTCGGATTTTTTCTAGGGGAAATGGATAATCCGGCGCATCACAGCGTTTTTGAGCTTTTTGCCGTGATTATCGTCAACTTGATTGCAACCATTTTGAAATTCGGCGATAGATCTCAAATCGGCGCTATCCTGCTGGCAACGAGTTTGGTGGCCGATTTACAGCTCATTGCCGCAGCCACTTACTGGACGGTAGTGGTGCATATTACCGAAACAGGCTTAACCCCGGATGTAACGGCCAGTATCGTATCTTTTACCGGCGGCGCATTGCTGGCGAATATTATTTCTACAGTTATTTTAGTCACCGAGACATTAATGTCGCGTTTTTGATAATGAATGACTGGCATTGCATGAATTAATCTGATCAGGCGGAACTATGGCGGAAGCAATCGATATAAATCGCGTGTTATTTATCGTCATGCGCGAAATGCGCGCGCCGATATTGGCTCTAATAGCCGTTTATTCTATCTCTATTTTAGGCATGGTGTTTATTCCCGGTGAAAAAACTGCGGATGGGCAAACCCAATACATGAGTATTTTTCATGCCTACTATTTTATGACTTATACCGCGACCACCACCGGCTTTGGCGAAATACCCATCGCCTTCAGCAACGCTCAGCGCTTATGGGCGATTATTTGTTTATACGCCAGTGTGATCACCTGGGTTTACGCCATCGGTAGTATTATTCGCTTGATGCAGAATCCGTTTTTTGTTCGCGCCTTGGCAGAATCGCGATTTTCTAAACGCGTCAGGCGTATTTCCGAACCATACTATATTATTTGCGGATTTGGCGATACCGGCAGCGTTTTAACCCGGGGATTGAGCGATTACGGCATGTCGGCGGTGATTATCGATTCCGATGAAGAACGCATTAAAGCGCTGCAGCTTAGAAACTATACAGTGGCGATGCCCGGTTTATGCGCTGACGCCGGTGCGCCGAAACATTTATTGGAAGCCGGGATTATGCGGGATAACTGCAAATTTGTGGTGGCGATTACCAATGATGAGGAAACTAATCTAAAAATTTCCGCATTGGCTCGCTCGCTAAACCCGAAAGTCGGCATCATCACCATGTCTAAAGTGGAGGTGTTTGAAGAAACCCTGGCGACTTTAGGCGGCGAAGTGCATATCGTTGATCCCTTTAAAACCTATGCTAAAGTGTTGGCGGCGGCGATGCATAATCCGGGTTTTTATGCATTTAACAACTGGTTGGTAAGAGATCATAATGCCTCCTTAACGCGTTATGTTCATCCGCCTATCGGCATGTGGGTGATTTGCGGTTACGGCCGGATGGGACATGAAGTCAATCGAGTGTTAACCAAGTATGGCATTAGAACCGCCGTGATAGACCCGCACGACTCCAAAGAGGGCGAACATATTGAGCGTTATATTGTCGGCCGAACTACGGCCAGAACCTTAGCTAAAGCCGGTATCCGGCAAGCGGTGGGTATATTGGCGGGCACTGATGACGACGGTCATAATTTAGGCATCTTACTAAATGCGCGCTATTTTAATCGCGATTTGTTTACCATTGTTCGTCAAAACCGTCATCAAAATGCGGTTGCCTTTAATGCATCCAGGGTTGATATGATAATGCAGCCATCCCTGGTGACGGCCAGGCGAATATTATTCTTACTCATTGCGCCGTTGTTGAAAAGCTTCTTCGCCTATTTATTGGAAAATGCGCCGGGCCGAATGGAAGTGATGGAAAATGTAATTTCCGAATTGCGCCGCAAAGTGGGCAATAGGACACCGCATTTAATTACGGTCAATTTTGATCGTGAAAAGAAAGCTGTGACTAAGTGGTTGGATGAAGGAAAAAAAGTTTATTTAGGGGATTTGTTAACAGACCCCAGAGGCAAAAAGCAACGGCTGGATATGGTCGTGTTTGTGATCAAATCCAGTACTCAAGAATATATTTTGCCTGAAGACGACTATGAAATTAAAATGGGCGATCAACTATTGTTTTGCGGAACCTTATTAGCGCATCGCTTATTTAACGCCACTATTAACAGCGAATATAAATTATTTTACATTCAAACCGGTTTATATCTGCCCAGGGGTTGGGCGGCGCAATGGTGGTTGAAGTTAATCAAACGAAGAGGTTTGAAGTCGGATGTGGAAATCGATGCATAATATAGACTTCGCGCGGCCACAGTGCGCCTTGCTCTCGACCAAAAACACCGGACTATCAAATCCGCATCCGTGAGCGCGCGAAGTATAGCTTAATCGGGTGTATGCTTTTCAATTTCATAACGCTGTTCCTGCTGATAATAATCTTCAAAACCAACAATTTGCGTCAGTTCCTTAAAATCCAGCGTATCAATTTTTTCACCGTTTTGCATCGAGCTTAACGCTTGTTGCATTGCCCTGATAGACACATTTAACAAGGTCAGCGGATAGACGGCGATTTTAAAACCCATGTCCTCCAATTCCTGATGCGGCAAAATCGGCGTTTTGCCGTTTTCGATTAAATTAGCGAATTTATAGCCCTCGACCTGCTCGCAATATTGCTGCATTTCCGCCTTGCTTTCCGGCGCTTCCAAAAAATTAATGTCGGCGCCGATTTGATGAAATAACTGGGCGCGTTTAATGGCTTCTTCCAAATTATGGGTTGCTCGGGCATCGGTTCTGGCCATGATCAAAATATCCGCGCCTTCATTGCGGGCGTCCACCGCCGCCTGAATGCGCATTGCCGCTTCGTCAATTTCGACCACTGATTTACCGCGAGTATGGCCGCAGCGTTTGGGAGCAATCTGATCTTCCAGCATAATGCAGGCAAAACCGGCCTGCGCGTAACCTTGCACGGTTCTTTTGATATTCAGGGCATTGCCGAAGCCGGTATCGCCATCGCCCCAAATAGGAATGGAAACGGCTTGGCAAATGTTCTGACCTTGATTCAACAATTCCGCATAAGAAATCAAACCGGTATCCGGCACACCCAAACGACTGGCAGAAACGGCAAAACCACTCATGAACGCCGAAGGAAAACCCATGCTTTCGCATAGCTTGGCGGAAATGGCGTCGTGACAGCCGGGCATGACTAATAAACCGGGTTGTTTCAATAAACGGCGTAATTTTTCAGCGGCGCTAAGATTTTTGTTGAGCATCTATGGGTAAACTGTAAATGACTGTTAAACAATCATTTTACCAATAGAACGAAAATGGAAAACTATTTTTCCCGGCTAATTAACTCGGATGTTGAATGGATTGCGCTTGAATTGCCGCTTGCTTTGATTTAGTCTTTGAGCCAATTGATAGGCGTTAAAGGAATTGTTATGCAAAAATCACTCAATATCGATGCTCATAAATGCACTGGCTGTCTGCAATGCGAGTTGGCTTGTTCTTATGAAAAAGAAGGCGTTTTTAATCCTTCGCGATCCAGAATTAAAGTGTTTACCTTTCATGATCTCGGACGATTCTCACCTTATACCTGCACTCAATGCAGCGAGGCCTGGTGTTTGCATGCTTGTCCGGTTGAAGCGATTGTCGATAATCAGGTGATCGGCGCCAAAGAAGTCCTCAACGATGTTTGTGTGGGCTGTAAGGTTTGCACCATTGCTTGTCCATTCGGAACCATTAATTACAATACCGATACCGGCAAAGTGGCGAAATGTGATTTATGCGATGGCGACCCGGCTTGTGCAAAAGCTTGTCCGACGGCGGCGATTACTTATGTGGACGCCGAACAAACCGGATTGAGCAAAATGCAAAAATACGCGCAATTGAATCTAAACGGAGGGGAATAAGATGGCCTGGACGGAAAAAGTATTAAGAGTCAATTTGACGACCGGTCTATGTCAGTCGGAACCGCTGAATATGGAGTGGGTACAGCAATATTTGGGACAGCGGGGTTTAGCCAGCAAATATTTGTTGGAAGAGATTGATCCTGCCTGCGACGCCTTATCGAGTGAGAATAAATTGATTATGGCGACCGGCCCCTTGACCGGGACGATGGCGGCGACCGGCGGACGGTATTCGGTGATTACCAAAAGTCCCTTGACCCATACTATCGCCTGTTCTAATTCCGGCGGCTTTATCGGCGCTGAAATCAAGAACGCCGGTTGGGATATGGTTATTTTTGAAGGTCGCGCGGAAAAGCCGGTTTATCTCTATTTGGAAAATGATCAAGCGCAGTTGCTGGATGCCGCTGATTTATGGGGTAAATCAGCCTGGGAAACCGATGAACTCATCCATAAAAAACACCAAGATCCATTGTTGCGTATTGCTTGTGTGGGGCGTTCTGCGGAAAAAGGCTGTTTATATTCGGCGATTATCAATGATTTGCACCGGGCGGCCGGACGCTCCGGGGTCGGAACGGTGATGGCCTCTAAAAACCTCAAGGCGGTGGCTGTGCGCGGTACCAAGGGTGTGGGTAATATTAAAGATTTCCCGGCTTTCATGCAGACCACTCAAGAAGCTAAAGCGGTATTAGCGGCGGACGGGGTGACCGGCGAAGGCTTACCGGCTTACGGCACCCAAGTGTTAATGAATGTGATAAACGAAATCGGCGCGATGCCTACCCGTAATATGCGCGAAGTGCAGTTTGAAGGAGCGGAAAACATTTCCGCTGAGGCGATGCTGAAATTGCGTTCTTCCGATAATAAAGCCAACTTGACAACCAACGCCGCCTGTTTCGGTTGCACCATTGCTTGCGGACGCATTTCCACTGTCGATAAAGGCCATTTTTCGATCAAAAACAAACCGGAATATTGGGGCGCTTCCGGCGGTTTGGAATATGAAGCGGCCTGGGCGCTGGGTTCTGATATAGGCGTGGATGATTTGGATGCCTTGACCTATGCCAATTTTATTTGCAATGAAGACGGTATAGACCCGATTTCTTTCGGTTCAACCTTGGCGGCGGCGATGGAACTGTATCAAATGGGCGTAATTAGCGATCAGGATACCGGCGGTATAGCATTGAAATTCGGCAGCGCGGAAGCCTTGGTGAAAATGGTCGAATTGACCGCTAAAGGCGAAGGTTTCGGTTTGGAATTAGCGCTAGGCTCGAAACGTTTTTGTGAAAAATACGGGCATCCGGATTTATCGATGACGGTTAAAGGCCAGGAGTTTCCGGCTTATGATCCCAGAGCCATACAAGGCATGGGCTTAACCTACGCCACTTCGAATCGCGGCGCTTGTCATTTGCGTAGTTATACGGTTTCATCGGAAGTATTGGGCGTACCGGAAAAAACCGATCCCTTGGAAACCGAAGGGAAACCGGCATTGGTGAAAGCTTTTCAAGATGTCAGCGCAGCCATCGACTCTTCAGGATTATGCGCATTTACCACTTTCGCTTGGACGCTGGATAATATTGCGCCGCAAATTGACGCCGCCTGTCAAGGCGGTTGGACGACGGATAAGTTATTGGAAGTCGGCGAACGCATCTGGAATATGGAAAGACAATTTAATTTACAAGCCGGTTTTACGGCTAAAGACGATACCCTGCCGAAAAGGATGCTGACAGAGGCGGCGAAAACAGGCCCGGCCAAAGGGCGGGTGAATGATTTGAATAAAATGTTGCCGGAATATTATCAATTGCGCGGTTGGGATGAGGAAGGTGAGCCAACAGCGGCGACCTTGGCTCGTTTATCACTTTAAGGCAAAAAAATGGATTTTATTATCATAGGCGCCGGACCGGCAGGCGTAATAGCCGCAGAAACTTTGCGCCGACATGATCCGCAAGCAAAGATTGTGCTCATCGGCAATGAGCCTGAGCCGCCGTATTCGCGTATGGCGATACCTTATTACTTGGTCAAAAATATCCCGGAGCAAGGGACTTATTTGAGAAAAACAACGGATCATTTTCAAGCGCTCAATATCACCGTTTTACCAGCGGAAGTACAGACAGTCGACTCGGAAAACAAAACCGTTATTTTGGATAATCAAAATACGCTGCATTACGATAAATTATTAATCGCCACCGGCTCAACACCGGTGAGACCGCCGATTTCAGGGATGGATTTACCGGCTATCTACAATTGCTGGACATTGGCGGATGCCCGAAACATTGCCGCAAAGATGAAACCGGGCAGTCAAGCCGTTTTGATGGGCGCCGGGTTTATTGGTTGCATTATTCTGGAAGCCCTGGCGAAAAGCGGCGCTGAATTATCCGTCATCGAAATGGGCGACCGGATGGTTCCCAGGATGATGAATGACAAAGCCGGGCAAATGATTAAGCAATGGTGTATTGAGAAAGGCGTTAATGTACATACTTCAACCCGCATTACCGAAGTACAGTCAGGCCAAAATAAAGCGTTAACAGTGCTACTGGATAACGGCGAATCGCTGCAAGCTGATCTATTGGTGTCGGCGGCCGGCGTCAAACCCAATGTTGATTTTCTAAGTGGTAGCGGCTTGGAGATAGATCAAGGCATAGTGGTTGATAGAAGCATGAAAACCAGCATTGATGATATTTATGCAGCAGGCGATGTGGCGCAAGGCCTGGATTTTTCAAGCGGCCAATACAATGTGCAGGCCATCCAGCCGACCGCTTCTGAACATGGACAAATCGCCGCCAAAAACATGCTGGGACAACACGCCGTCTTGCATCAAGGCTCAATCAATATGAATGTGCTGGATACCTTAGGTTTAATCTCCAGCTCATTCGGCTTATGGATGGGGGTGGAGCAAGGGGATTGTGCTGAATTATATGAACCCGAACAATTTAAATATTTGAATCTGCAATTTGAAAACGATGTATTGGTGGGCGCAACCAGTATTGGTTTAATCCAACACGTCGGGGTTTTGCGAGGCATGATCCAGAGCCGGTTGAAATTAGGCGAGTGGAAAAGTAAATTGATGAACGACCCCAGCAAAATCATGGAAGCCTACCTGGCAAACCGCCTTCCCTTATAATGAGTAGGTCGGACTTCAGTCCGACGTCGCCAGTATGGAGGCTTTTAAACCCCATCGGACTGAAGTCCGACCTACGGTGATGGGCTGATTTTCAGGTGTAAAAACGCAAGATTAGCTTGTCAGCAGTCGCTTATTGTAAAGTCTGACTTCCCTCAAAGGTAGGTCAGACTTCAGTCTGACAGAGCTATTCAGACTCCATCAGTTTTTCGATCATCTTAAGATTTAAAATGATCTGAATAACTTGATAGAGAACGTAATCAATGCCCTACACCGATTTATACAAAGGCCGACATTCCCAACCCGGCCTTTGTTACCACATTACCACAGTCACCAAAAACAGAGCTCCAATATTTACTGACCTTTATGCTGGAAGAATGCTTGTGCGGGAATTGATCAATTTGGATCAAGAAGAAACAACTCAAACCCTATGCTATGTTGTAATGCCTGATCATTTACATTGGTTAATGCAATTAAAATGCGGCAGTATAGGATCAATTATGCAGCGATTGAAAGGACGAACATCACGAGCTATTGGGGGCGGTTTATGGCAAGAGCGTTATTACGATCATGCTGTGCGTAAAGAAGAAGATTTACGTGTGATGGCGCGTTATATCGTCGCCAATCCATTGAGAAAAGGAATAGTGGATAAGATAGGCGATTATCCTTTATGGGATGCGGTTTGGATCAATTCCAATACCTTTTATATTGATTAACCCCATGTAGGTCGGACTTCAGTCCGACTTAGACAGCATGGAGGTTTTGAAACCCTGTCGGACTGAAGTCCGACCTACAATGATGGGTGAATTTTCGAGATTACAATGCAAATTACTTTCAAATTATATGCAACTCTTGTTAAATATTTACCGCCCGGTACTGTCGGGCATGCGGTGGTCATGGATGTTGAGGATACAGTAACCGTGCAAGCCCTTATCAATCAATACCAAATATCGGATAAACAAGCCTATTTGGTCATGTTGAACGGCGTCTATATTGCGCCGGAAAGCCGTGCTGAAAAAGTCTTACAAGAAAACGACGTGTTGGCCGTCTGGCCGAAAGTTGCGGGCGGATAAGCGGGAAAAGTTAAGAAATGATCAGGCTATAATAAAAAGTGTTTGATCAGCTTTTTTAAGCGATAATAAGAACTCATTCATTTTTGATTTCGTTTAAATCATTTATATTCTCAAAGCTGAATCGGTTTTTTCAGCGCTTAGAAACCTAATTCCCCATCATTTCTGATTCCGTATTGCTTCATTACAATGGCAAAAGAAAATAAATCAACCGCCAAGCCTAAAGCCAAATCTAAAGATAAAGCGAAAAAGCCAGCCAAAAAAAACAACAAAAAAGTCAAAAAAACAGTCGCTCCAAAACCGAAACAACCGTTTTCCTGGTTAAAAAAAACCTTGCTTTACATCCTGGTTTTCGGCGCTTTTATTTTCTTTTCCTATGTGGGTTATTTGGATTACAACGTTCGCGAACAGTTTGACGGCAAGCGCTGGTCTATCCCGGCGCGGGTTTACGCCAGCCCATTGGAATTATACGCCGGTCGCCGGTTAAGCAGCGAGGCTTTTGAAAATGAATTGCTGGAGCTGCATTATCGCAAAGATTACCAACTGGCAGCGCAGGGCACTTATTATAAAAAAGGCGGGCGGATTTATGTGAAAACCCGTGATTTTCAGTTTTGGGATCAACGCCAAAACAGCGAGAAACTGAAAGTTTCTTTCGGCTCGCAAGGGATCAGCGGCATAGTTAATTTAAAAACCTCTGCGCAGGAGGCTATTTTTCGGATGGACCCGGTGCAGATTGGCAGTTTTTATCCTACTCGCAAGGAAGACCGGGTGTTGATTCAATTGGAAAAAACTCCGGATTATCTCATTCAAGGACTATTAGCGACTGAAGACCGCGAATTTTATAATCACTACGGCGTCTCTCTCAAAGCCATCGCCAGAGCCATGGTCGCCAATGTGAAAGCGGGGGGCATGGTGCAGGGCGGCAGCACTATTACCCAGCAATTGGTGAAGAATTTCTATTTAACCCCGGAAAAAAGTTTATGGCGTAAATTTAATGAAGCGTTGATGGCGTTGATTTTGGAATTTCGTTATCAGAAAGATGAAATTCTGGAAGCGTATCTGAATGAAATTTATTTAGGGCAAGACGGCGCCAGCGCCGTGCATGGTTTTGGACTGGCCAGTGAATTTTATTTCGGCAGGCCGCTGGCTAACCTGCCATTGCATGATATCGCCGCCTTGGTAGCCTTGGTGCGCGGGCCTTCCTATTACGATCCGCGCCGGAATCAAGATAGAGCGATAAAACGCCGTAATCTGGTGTTGGAAAAAATGCATGAACAGGGTTACATCACCAAAAAACAACAATTGGCGGCCCAGCAGCAAAAATTATCGGTGGTATCCCGCATCCACCGTTCAGCTAATCGTTATCCGGCTTTTATAGACTTGGTGAAAAGACAGCTCATACAGGAATATCGGGAAGACGATTTAACTTCGGAAGGGTTACGGATTTTTACTACGCTGGATACCCAGGTGCAAAACAGGGTTGAAAAATCCATTAGCAAGACTTTAGTTCGCTTAGAAAAGAAACCGAATACCGATCAGTTGCAAACCGCCAGCGTGATTACCCGGCGAGACAACGGCGAGATCGTCGCGTTAATGGGCGCTCGCGACCCTATGGCGGCGGGCTTCAACCGGGCTTTAGACGCCTTAAGACCGATTGGCTCATTGATCAAGCCGGTGGTTTATTTAACAGCCTTGGAATATGCGGGGAAATATACCCTCATCACCCCGTTAAGCGATACCGCGATTGAGGTGAAAGGCGCAAGAGGGAAATTATGGAAGCCTAAAAACTACGATTTAAAGGAACATGGCGATGTGCCTTTGCACAAGGCCTTAACCCAATCCTATAACCTGGCCGCCGTGCGGGTGGGAATGGATATCGGCATTGCCCGCACCGCTAAAACATTGCGCAACATGGGGGTCAGCCGAGAAGTCAATTTATATCCGTCATTTTTATTAGGGGCCAGTCCGTTAACGCCGATGGAAGTGACTCAGCTTTATCAGACCCTGGCCGGGGACGGTTTCGCCACGCCTTTGCGGGCAATTCGGACGGTGGTGGCTGCGGACGGCAAGCGTTTACAAAGTTATCCGTACACCATCAGGCAGACTATTGATCCGGCGGCGACTTATCTCACCAACACGATATTGCAGGAAGTGATGCGTAGCGGCACCGGACGCTCGGCTTATTTATATATGGCTAAGGATTTGGGTTTAGCGGGCAAAACCGGCACCACCAATAAATTACGCGATAGCTGGTTTGCCGGTTACAGCGGCGATTATTTGTCGGTTGTTTGGATCGGGCGGGATGATAACAAACCGACCGGTTTGACCGGCGGCAGCGGCGCTTTGCAAGTGTGGATAGACTATATGAAACAAATCAGCGTGCAACCGGTCAATTTGATAGCGCCGGATAATGTGCAGATGGCTTGGATAGATCCGGAAAACGGTTTGTTGGCGAATGAAGTATGTACGGGCGCTAAACAATATCCATTCATCAGCGGTTCTCAACCGGCTGGAAACTCCCCATGTATGGAGTCCGGTTTTGACCGCGCCAAAAGTTGGTTTAACGATTTTTTACAGGATAATTTTTAATGCTGAAAATGAATGTATTTTACTCTTTATTAATGTTGATTTTTTTTATCAGCTCCCCGGTGGTGCGCGCAGAAACGCCGCTGGATCAACAATTGAAATCGTATTTAAGTCAAATTAAAAAGTTGCAGACCGACTTTAAGCAAATCAGTTATGATCGACAGGGTAGACCGGCTGAAACCAGCACAGGCAAGTTTTATCTCAGCCGTCCCGGTCGCTTTCGTTGGGATTATCAAAAACCTTATATTCAGGAAATCGTTGCAAAAGATAATCAGGTTTGGTTTTATGATGCGGATTTGGAACAAGTAACGATAAAAAACCTGGATGATTCATTGGGCGCGACGCCGGCTTTACTGTTAACCGGCGATATAGATGTCGATAAAACCTTTCAACAATTGGATATCGGCATCGAAGGCGATATTCATTGGTTAAAGTTAACGCCGAGAGATGAAAACAGCGGTTTTAAATATGTTTTGATGGGCATGAAAATAGGACAATTGGCGGCGATGGAATTAAACGATAATTTCGGCCAATTGACGCGCATCTATTTTGAAAATACGAAAATAAATCCGGATGATATTAATGATGAAATTTTCACCTTTATTATTCCTGAAGGGGTCGATGTTTTCGGGCCGTAAGCAAAAGCAACCTGTTGTCAGGGAGATTGCTAAACTGGGTAATCCGGTGTTGCGGAAAATCGCCGAACCGGTGACCGATTTTGATTCTGCGGAATTGCAAACGATTATTCAGGATATGCGTTCTATGCTGGAAAAATCCAACGGCGTCGGGATTGCCGCGCCGCAGATCTCGGAATCAATCAGGCTGATGATTATCGCTTCGCGACCGAATGATCGTTATCCGGACGCGCCGAAAATGAAACCGGTAGTGATGATCAACCCGGTATTTTCGGTGTTGGATTCAACCGTCATTAAAGGTTGGGAAGGGTGTTTAAGCATTCCCGGCATCAGGGCGCAAGTGCCCCGTTACCAAGCGGTTCAGGTCAATTTCCAAAACCCGGCGGGTGAAAAACAAGCTATGGATTTACAGGGTTTCGTGGCGCGGATTTTTCAGCACGAGTACGATCATTTGGAAGGGCGGGTTTATTTAGATCATGTGGTCGATAATAAAGATATTATCGCGGAAAGTGAGTATTTTAAATTGAAATGAAGGCTGGGTGTTTATCCTGTTTACCTTTATAAGCGTACCTGCAAAAACAAACCAAACAAATGAACCGCATAATCTTCCGGTTTCACATTCAAAAACAAATGATTGCCGGTTAGCGTTTGCAGATCTTGATAATGCCAATCTCGTGTCTGGCTTTGTTCATATCGATGCATTAAGCGTAAAGATAGGTGCTTATGCATATGCCAACGGAAATTAGTTTCCATTATATGGCGGTCGAATTCAATGGCCGGAAAGTACTCGCTTTGCGGCGTCGTAAAAGGGTTGTTGCTTTGATATTTCAGACGATTTTCAGACCAGCTGTAAGAATAGCGGCTGTCAATTTCCAAACGATCATACAGAAATCTTATGCCGATTCCGGCAAAGTGATGAATGTCCCGGCTTTTTTGCTTCCAAGCTGCATCAAGCGGAAAAGTCTCGCCACCGGCGTGCGGATCAGCTGAAAACCCGGCGTCATTAATATTCGCTAGTTGATGGGTTTGGCGTTGAAAACTATAGAACGCATTGGCATTGAATTTAGCGGCGGGTTGATAATTCAATTCCAGATTAGCGGATGTGCTTTCCGCTTCCATTAGGCCGTATTGGCTGTCATGATCATTACGCTGCCATTTTGCGGCGACTAACAAATCGATATGCTCATTAATTAAAAAATTACTTTGTGTTGCGATCTGGTGTTGCCGTCGGTCGCTGATGTCGAATTTGCGTAACTCCGCCAGGGTATGCGGGGTGGAGCCTTCAGGCAGCACAGGAATATAACCTGTCAAAGCGGTACTGTTAAATTCTGAATACGGGTTGTAATCATAGTCATCGCCGTTACGGTCTGCGAATT
This sequence comes from Methylococcaceae bacterium, assembly GCA_006844585.1. GTDB lineage: Bacteria > Pseudomonadota > Gammaproteobacteria > Methylococcales > Methylomonadaceae > Methylomarinum. Next base: position 33,484 of record SPJM01000347.1, read on the forward strand.
GATAAGAAATGCGCACAGTCGCCCATGCTAAAGAACGACTGCGCAATGCAATTTTATAAGTATCTTCCGCAATCTTTTTGCGCTCTCTTTTCCGAAAGCGTTTGTTGCGATGTTGATATTCTACATTCAATCGGGTAGCGCGGAACAGTCGATAATCGCCGCTGATCAACCATTGCCAAGTGCGGGCGGCAAAGGGGATATTGCGATAGCGTATCGGTAGTTGCGAACTTTGCGGGGTGAATAATGCGCCGTCCGCTGCGCCATCTACTGTAATATAGCCGTATTGTCCGGTGCTTGGGTTGAATGCACGGTAATCGGTTTTATTATCTTCGTCTTCATAACGAAATCGGCTGCGTAAAGTGGCTTTGCGAAATGGTGAAAATTGTCCGTTGATTTGGAACAAAAGGTGGTCAATTTCCGCTTTTGCGGTTTGTTGGTCTAATGCCTCAACTGTATTCCATTGATCCAGATTGATGCCGCTGAAATTGAAACCGCTATTGATGGTGGGCGGAATCAGAGTTTCATCTTGTCTCATGCGCGACCAGGAGAAGGTTGACGATAGATGTCCGGCAAGTGGTAACTGAATTGCCCAATCGGTTTGAAACTGGTGAAATTGATTATCGGGGGGGAGGGCAATGCGCGCTTGTTCCACGATGAATGGGGAGCCGGGCAGATTGCTAAATGGGTTTTCAAAGCTTAATTGGCTGAGTTCATTGACAAAAAATGCGCCATGATAGGAAACGTTCCATTGCATTGAATCATTATTAAAGGCGGCGCCTAAGGTGATTTCATTATCGGTGTAGTTAATTGGTTCGATGCTTTCAACAACGCCGCCGGCATTTCCGAAGGCGTAAAAAGGCGGAAAAAATGATCCGCCGAATGGGCGGCTGCCTCGACGCTTTTGATGTTTAAAGTCGGCAAACAGCTTGATGTTTTGTAAGGCTGAAAATTCTATGTTAATGCCGGATTGTTGTCTTTCGATAGACAGGTTGAGCGATCTGGATAGAGGGATGTTGTCTTGCAGTTGTTGTTGAGTATTTTGTCCAGCCTGGAGAGGTTCCGGTAAACTTAAATAATCGCTGCCTGCGCCGTCGAATAATGTGTTTGCCCGGCTGCTGAATCGAGTCGGCGTTTGTCGAATATGGCCGGTGATTTTAAAAACAGCGTGTTTCCCGAAGCTGATGCCGTAATCCTGGTTATCGCGACCGATGCCGGAACCGTAGCCGCTGAAAAAATAGCCTTGTTTTTTATGCTGTAAATCAATTTCAAAAAAGTTTATCAATGGGCTATCGTTCCAGTCTTGAAAGTGATTAAATCCTCCGGCTTTTTCGTCGCCATCCTGGAATAAAGCGCCGAATTCCAGTATTCCTGAAAAGTTCCATGCGGGGTCAGGGTTATGTTCGGCTTGGTATGGCGGCTTATAAAGTATGCCTGAAGGCGATCTGGAAGCTGATTGTTTCAGATAACTGATTCCTTCGGGATCAGTCATTTTTAGATTGTCCAAATTCGTTAAACGGGTGTCGGCGAAAATCCCAGGCGCGTTTGAAAAGCAAAATAGCGGTACTATAAGCAAACCTGGATGCGGCCTCATGTCAACGATGAAAACGCACCCCGGAAGGGTGGTTGGAGCCGTGGACTTGCAGATGGCAGTTTTGGCAACTGCGATTCATTAAACGGGCGTCGGGAAGGCTGCCGCCTGGGAGTTGGCCGGTAGTTAATAAATCGTTGGGATGGCCGCGGTTGCTGTGGCAGCTTTGACAAAGAAACGGCCGCGTGGTGACCAATAATGATTCGTGGTTGGAGCCGTGAGCCTGGTGGCAATTCAGGCAATTTTCCCTGACCGGCGCGTGTTCCCAAATGAAGGGGCCGCGTTTTTCGCTGTGACAACGATAACATAATTGATTGATGGTTAAGGCGTTTAATAAAGCGGAATTGGCGGAACCGTGAGGGTTATGACAGTCTACACAGCTCATTTTTCCTTCCGGCAACGGCATATGCGAGCGCTTTCTGAATTCGGCGCGTTGCTGCTGATGGCAATTGAAGCAGGTTTGATTGATGCTGTTTTCTGTTAATAAGCCTTGTCTGGAAAGCTTAGCCATCGGGTTATGACAATCGCTACAGGATAAATCATTATTTTGGTGGCTTGAACCCGGCCAATGGATGCGTTTGCCGCCGCGATGACACTGCAGACAGATGGCGTTTTGTTGCTTAATCGGGGTTAAAGAACGCCGGGTAAAAGCAACAATGCGATTTAAATCGGTAGGGTTGATCAGGTGTTCGGAACCGGGACCATGACAGGCTTCACAACTACGGGCGGCGAGAGTTTGCGCAGTAGCCTGTTGGAAAATATTGGCGTGCGCAGTATGGCTCCAATGTTGGAATTCCAATTGATGACATGAAGCGCACACCTGTTCGCCGACATAATCGGCGGCGGCTTGCGCTTCATGCAGGCTGGGTTGAGAACTTTGTTTGGGTAATTCCGAACAACTAATCGCCAGCAGCAGCCCTGAAACCCACAACAATAGTCTTGGGTAGCGAACGCCAAGGAACGGGAATGAAATAAATTGGGGATTAGGCGCAGGATTTTTTTTTCGCATTCAACGACTGCAAGGACAGATATTTGCTCCTGCAATATCTGCATTCACTACATCCCTGTAGTTTATGCAGGAGGTAGAGCAGCGCATGGAGCAGTTGCCGAGGCGTACAAACAGGCGCATAGCGGGTTATGCAACTGTTTGTGCAACGCTGAAGGCGAGAAAAAAGACAAGTTAAATGTTCAAGTTATTTCATGTACGTTCCCAAACATTTAATCCATAAATTGCAACGTGATCAGATCAAACTGTAAAGAAGAGCCCGGTATTAATTGGATTTGTAAGCTGACTTTATTATTGGCTAAACCGCTATTCAATAATTCTACTTCCGGAATATCGACAATGCCGGTATCGAAGGCAAAAGTAGCGGCTTTATCTGAGTCGGCGCTGGTTGGCGCCGCCCCCTGCAAGGCAAATCCGAAGCCAAAGGCGCTGCCGGGCAATTCAAACAAATTCAGCGTGACGCTGAATTTGTCATTACCGACGATGACAACCGGCAGATCTAAAATTAAGGTGGAAAAATCAAATGTTGCATTTATCTCGGTGTCGGCAAATTGCGGAAATCCAGCTTCTTGCCAAGCCAGCATGGCGTCTTTTTGTTCTTGTGTAAGGCTGGGGATGCCGCTGAAAACAGGCGGCATGCTCATTTGGTTAACAGCTCTCGCTATAGCTCGATCCCCTTTGTCTTGGGCTGAGTCATAGCTATCGAAGTTAACATTTGAAGGCGCGCCGTTTCTGGACGACCCGGATAATTCAGAAGAATGGCAAGCAAGACAATTGGATTCAAAAACTGTAGCGCGGATGCCGTTGTCGCCTTCATAAACCGCATCAATTGCAAACGCTGAGTTAGTTGTCAGCAGGCACAATAGCAGTGGAAAAAAATGAACGTGTTTCATAAGTTTACCTCCGACATGGAAAAAAGAATCATTATCGCTACCTTAAACCTGCTATGATTGGCTGTCAATCAAATAATGCTTGAAAAGTTATAAAAAATATAGTAGCTATGCTGTTTTTTTATCAAAGATGAAGCCTGAAAGGTAATGGTATGCAGTGGAAACCCATTAATACAGCAGATACTTTAATTTATAAAGGTATCGCCATTTTAATGATTGCTATTCATAATTTTATGAATACCTTTCCATTGCCCAGGCATAATGAATTTAGGTTTAATCGAGTCTTTTTCGATAATTTTATTCAGTTGATGGCCGATGAACCCGAAAATGCATTTCGTTGGGTATTTGCCTATTTGGGACATTACGGCGTTCAAGCATTCATTTTTTTGAGCGCTTACGGATTGACAAAAAAATATCTAAAGGAGCGGCTGTTTTATAAAGAATTTATTGTTGATAGATTTACAAAGCTTTATCCGCCTTTTTTACTCGCTTTAATACTGTGGTTTATTCTGAAATTTGTTTGGAACTGGTATAACAATTCTTTAGAGACGGCTGACTATATGTTCACCGCCGTTATTTTGAAAATGACTTTGTTGTCTAACTTTGTGCAAGGATATGCATTGAAACCGGTAGGGCCATGGTGGTTTTTACCTTTCATTTTCCAGTTTTATCTTGTTTTTCCTTTTTTGCTTGGCGTCATGAAGAAATATGGCGCAATCGGTATATTAGCGTTGTCCTTATTGAGTTTAAGTTTGGTTATTTCAGTAGACAATAATGCTATTAATCTCTTTGTTACATTATTGCCTTATATTCCAGGTTTTTGTTTTGCGATGTATCTGGCTGCGAAAGACAGTAATGGGATTCGATTTTCAAACAGCCTATTGATATTGGTTTTAGTGGTCTTTGTGTTTGGAAATTTTGACCAATGGTTTTGGTATTTCACTCACTTGAGTTCGCTGGTGTTATTAATGTTCGGATTACAATTGACCAAGCAATGTTTGCGCTATATCCCTAATCTAGAAAAGGTCATGATGTATTTAGGACTTATATCCATGCATATTTTCCTTGTGCATGGTTTTTTGCGTACGCCCACGGCGGACTGGGCATTGATTTATGATGACTGGTATATGGTTAATTTGTTGTGTTTTGCTTTTCTGCTGATTTCGATTACGGTTTCATATTGCTTTTATCTATTGGAATTCCGCTTGCGTATGCAATGTTCTGGAATTTTTCTAAAAATTGAAAAGAAGTAACTTTTTCTCACCTATTATGATGCAAGGAGTAAGCGTTTGATTTATCAGCCGGATAAATCAATTTCATTCATTGTCTGAGTGGCGGCGATTAGGATATGATAGTCGGATTTTTTTACTAAAACTTGATGAGGTAGGAGTGAGTCAGTTACAGGATATAACAAGCCCGATGACGAAGATGGAGAAAAGGGCGGTGTTATCGCTTTCCAGTATTTACGCATTACGAATGCTGGGTTTATTCATGATATTGCCGGTATTATCGCTGTTTACCGAGCAAATGCCGGGGGCGACGCCGATGCTGGTGGGCTTGGCGATTAGTATATATGGCTTGACTCAGGCTGTTTTGCAAATACCTTTCGGTTTGTTATCTGATCGGATCGGTCGAAAAAAAGTGATTGTTTGCGGCTTGCTTATTTTCGCTGCGGGCAGTGTTGTAGCGGCGTTGGCGACCGATATTTACGGTATTTTGCTAGGCAGAGCTTTGCAGGGCGGCGGAGCGATTGCGGCTGCAATTATGGCGATGGTTGCTGATTTGACGCAAGAAGTGCATCGCACTAAGGCGATGGCGACGATAGGCGCCAGTATCGGCGTTTCATTCGGCGTGGCGATTACCTTAGGGCCTGTTGTGGCGACTTATGTCGGGATTGACGGTATTTTCTGGATGACCGCCGCGCTAGCCGTTTTGGCTGTTTTCGTGGTGTGGTTAATTGTGCCGAATCCTAAAAAAATTCAAACTCATTGCGATGCCGAACTCATTCCCGGTCAATTTTCCAAAGTCATTACCAATCCGGATTTATTGCGTTTGGATTACGGTATTTTTGTTTTACATTTGATTCTGACGGCTATCTTTGTGGTGATGCCGTTATTGCTTCGCGATGCCGGATTGTTGCCGAAAGATCATTGGCAGGTTTATTTGCCGGTATTGATCACCTCCATGATGGCGATTATACCTTTAGTCATCATCGCAGAAAAAAAACGGAAAATGAAAATGGTATTTGTTTTCGCGATTTTGTTTTTGCTGGCGGCTAATATCGGTTTGGCGTATAGCTATCAACATCCCATTACTTTGATTGCTTTTTTATGGTTATTTTTCTGCGGCTTTAATTTGTTGGAAGCTACGTTGCCTTCTTTGATTTCCAAAACCGCGCCGGGCGATTTGAAAGGCACGGCGATGGGAGCTTATTCCAGCGCTCAATTCATCGGCGCTTTTATCGGCGGCATCGCCGGTGGTTGGTTGTATGGCGAATATGGGGTCACCGCTTTATTTTGGTTTACCGCCGCTATGGCTGGTAGTTGGGTATTTGTCGCCTTATTTATGACTCCGCCGCGTTATTTGGCCAATATGCTTTTGTCATTGGATGCGGTGGACGAAACTCAAACAGACGCCATTTCGGCTCAGTTATTAAGTGTAAAAGGCGTTGAAGAAGTGCGTTTGCATTTTGAAGAAAGCGCCGCCTATCTTAAGGTCGATAATCAAGTCTTGGAAAAAGAGACATTGCAGAAAATTATTCAGCAATGGGGCTGATTTAGGAACGTGAATTTTATAACATCCGCAACTGACTTGTCTTTCTGTCCATCTTCGGCGTTGCGGAAACAGTTACATAGCTTGCTATGCGCCTGTTTCCGCGCCTGGAATATGAACAGAAATCCTGCGCCAGTTGCGGATGTTATTTCATCCCCGTTCCTTAGAACATTTTATAAAACAGGAAACTAGATGGCTTACACCCTATATTTATCCGGTGAAATTCACACCGATTGGCGTCAACAAATCAAATCCGGGATTGCGGAATCAGATTTGGACATAGAAGTATTGGAACCGATTACCGACCATGAGAGTAGCGACTCTGTCGGAGAACGGATTCTGGGCGAGGAAGCCAGCAATTTCTGGAAGGATCATAAGGCGGCTAAAATTAATGCTTTGCGCATACAAAATTATATTCAGCGTTCGGATATTGTAGTGGTTAAATTCGGCGACAAGTATCGCCAATGGAATGCCGCTTTTGATGCCGGTACGGCTTATGGTTTAGGCATACCTTTGATTGTTATGCATGCGCCGGAATTAACTCACGCCTTAAAAGAAGTGGATGCGGCGGCGCTGGCGGTTACTGAAACGCCTCAACAAGTTGTCGAAATATTAAAATATATTTCGCAAAATTGACGATAACTGTTGTTGGTTTATAACTGTGCAGGTTTTTTCCAAGATGGTGCGTACGCTGTTTTGTGGTGCGCAATGAAAACAGAAAGTAATGAGCCGGTTTTTTGAATAGGGTAAATATTAGTTATTAATCAATGTTTTAATGGTTGTTCATGGTTTGGCATTAAAGCTGCTTTTATTGATGCATGTTTAATCACTTGGATTAAACATCATTCGCTTAAGGGTAAACTAAATGTACATTTTGAAAGATTATGAGCAGCTCTCAAATTGAATTAACTGAAATATTGGAGCAACTTTTTCAGTGTTGCATTGACCAAAAAACCGGCACTTTTTTTATTTCCACTGAACAAAACCACTCTTGCCAAATTGTTATCAATCAAGGCGAGTTGAATGCTATTTCTTTAGGCTTAGCCAAGGGAGATGAGGCTATCGCGCTTTTGAAGCAAACCCAACGCGGTAGTTGTTCTTTTAAAAGCAATTTACTATTACCGATGACCGACGAGGCAAAAATAGCTGTCAGCGAAGAGGCTTTGTCGCAATTAGGATTTGAAAAGTCTAAGTTTGAACAACAGTTTGTTGTTGAAAACCAAGTTGCCGATGGAGGTGTTAAGCCGGAAGTGACTTATAGAGGGCATGTCATTGCGGCGGAATCTATACCTTCCAAAAGGGTTGACGCCAATAAACCCTCTCCAGGCAAAAAACCGGTGAGGATTTATCGAGGGCAGGTTGTCAAAGACTGAATATATTAATGGTGGTGTTCATGGTTATGGCTATCATCACCAATTTCGGTATTTTCTACGTCCTTAACCTCAATTAATTCAAAGGCGATATTTTGTTGTTCGGAAGCTAGTTTCATTTCCGCGTGTAATTTGATTGTTATATTGCCTTGTTCATCCTGCAAATAAACCTTAGGCGCAATCAGTTTCCCTGTGTTCACCGAAAAAATGGGCGGTAATGTCTTTTCAGGAAAACCTAGCGCCTGCCAATTCTGCAAAGCTGTTTTCTGCTCATCACTGAGTGTATCCAGATCGCTGAAAGACGGCGGCATGTCCATCTGAATGGCGGCTCGCGCCACGGCGATACCGCCGTGATCAACTGCAGCATCATAAGTATCAAAATTTGCGCCTTCCGGCGCACCGTTTCTGTCTGCGCCAGACAGGTTCGAAGAGTGGCAAGCTAAACAGTTGGTTTCAAAAATCTGGGCGCGAATTCCTTGTTCGCCTTCATAAACCGGTTCAATGGCATTGGCGAGTCCCGTCAAAAACAAAAATGAAAATGTTAAAAATAATTTATTTGCAGTCATTAATCATGCCTTGTTGCTTGTTAATTTATTCACGTTCCTGTTTCAAAGTGGCGTGAAGGATACAGTAATGTCTTTTCCCGATGTTACCATACGGGCAAATATTTTATTATCCAATTAGTTAGGTAGAGTATAATGTGCCGCTTTTTTCAGATTGTCCTGTCGATTGAATGAAATTTGAATTATTGAATACCGACCAAAATGCGCGGCGAGGGCGTTTGACCTTTGCCCGCGGGGTGATAGAAACGCCTGTGTTTATGCCGGTTGGCACTTATGGTTCAGTAAAGTCGATGACTGCTGAGGAGTTGCAGGGCATAGGCGCGCAAATCATTTTAGGGAACACTTTTCATTTAATGTTGCGGCCCGGTACCGAAGTGGTGAAGGCGCATGGCGATTTGCATGATTTTATGCATTGGGATAAACCGATATTGACCGATTCCGGCGGCTTTCAGGTGTTTAGCTTGGGCGCATTGCGGAAAATTAGCGAGCAAGGGGTGACCTTTAAATCACCGGTGAATGGCAGCGCTATTTTTATGGGGCCGGAAGAATCCATGCAGGTGCAGCGCGATTTGGGTTCGGATATCGTGATGATTTTTGATGAATGCACCCCATATCCGGCTACCGTACAAGAAGCGGCGGATTCAATGCACTTATCTTTGCGTTGGGCGCAGCGCAGTAAGGATGCGCATGGCGATAACCCCTCAGCCTTATTCGGTATCGTACAAGGCGGCATGTATGAACATTTACGTCAGGAATCTATTGCTGGTTTGGCGGACATCGGCTTTGATGGTTATGCGATAGGCGGCCTCTCGGTGGGCGAGCCTAAGGCGGAAATGTTGGCGACTTTGGATGTTGTGCATCCTAAAATGCCGGTCGATAAACCGCGTTATTTAATGGGGGTGGGCACTCCGGAAGATTTGGTGGAGGCGGTGCGCAGAGGGATTGATATGTTTGATTGCGTGATGCCGACGCGCAATGCGCGTAACGGGCATTTATTTACCCGCTCAGGGGTGGTCAAAATTCGCAATAGTCGTTATCAATTTGATAATAACCCATTGGATGAAGCCTGCGGTTGCTACACCTGTCAACATTACTCGCGCGCGTATTTGCGGCATTTGGATAAGTGCAGGGAAATGTTGGGTTCGCGATTGAATACCATTCATAACCTTTATTATTATTTAGAGTTAATGCAGAAAATGCGCGATGCGATTCAGACGCAACAATTAGAACAATTTGTCGCCGAATTTTATAGTCAAAGAGGAAAAAAAATTCCGGATGTGGCATAATTGACCGGTTTAATTAAATGACTGATTTACAGTTTAAAACCAAAATTATTTACGTGGGGATTATTAATGAGTTTTTTTATTTCTGATGCGATGGCGCAAGCGGCGCCGGCAGCGGCGCAGCCGGGTATGGAAGGTTTGTTGTTTCCATTGGGAATTTTAGTATTTTTCTATTTTTTGTTTATTAGACCGCAATCTAAAAGAAACAAAGAACAGAAAGAAATGTTGAAAGCCTTGACTAAAGGAGCCGAAGTGGTGACCAGCGGCGGCGTTTTAGGCAAAGTGGCTGAGATTGACGATAATTTCGTCAAACTGGAAGTCAGCGATAACAGTTTTATTCAAGTGCAGCGTCATGCTGTCGCCAATATGATGCCTAAAGGCACTTATAAAACTTTGAATAAAAAGTCTAACAAATCATAAACAAAGCATCGTTTTGTTCGCGCGTAATGCTTTCAGGGTTTATTGATAGTTTGAATAAATAAGCTGAGAAAATAAATGCTTGTTGCGCCAAAGGCCCGGTTGTCGAGTAGTTTCGGCGGTTGGGCTTTACTTGTTTTATTAATGGAAGAAAAATGCAAAACCGGTTTCCCGTTTGGAAAAATATTCTAATAATAATCGTCTTGCTGGTGGGGGTTGTCTATGCATTGCCTAATTTATTCGGTAATGATCCTTCCGTGCAATTGTCCTCTTCAACGACCACGCCATTGACTGACGCCCAATACGACAAAGTCAAACAAACATTGCAAAAAGCGGGGCTGGCAACAAAAGAAACGGAATTTGAATCCGGTAAAGTTCTGGTTAGATTCGCCAATACTGATGATCAGTTAAAAGCGGCGGATTTGCTTAGGGATGAAATGGGTAACAAAACCACAGTGGCTTTAAACTTGGCGCCGGCCACCCCTGCCTGGTTAAGATCGATAGGCGCGGAACCGATGTATTTAGGTTTGGATTTACGCGGCGGGGTGCATTTCCTGATGGAAGTGGATATGGATGCCGCAGTTAAACAAGCTGAAGAGCGCTATATCAGCGATATTCGCTCGGCTTTAAGAGGCGCAAAAATCCGTTATAAATCGGTGGCTAGAAAAGACGGCGCTATTAAAGTTGTTTTAAGAAAAGAAGAAGGCAAAAATGCCGCCCTGGCTTTGCTCGATAAGGATTTTCGTAGTTTGAATATTTCCGAATTGGAAAACGGAGAGTTGGGCTTTAATGTCACAATTGCTGAGTCGGAAATCAACGAAATTAAAAAATTCGCTTTGGCGCAGAATATGACGACCTTGCGTAACCGGGTCAATGAAATCGGCGTGGCGGAACCGGTGATTCAACAGCAAGGAACTAATCGTATTGTCGTGCAATTACCGGGCGTGCAAGACACCACTCGCGCCAAAGAGATTTTAGGCACCACTGCGACCTTGGAATATCGTCTGGCTGATGTTGAAAATGATGTGAGTAAAGCGTTGACCGGGCATGTGCCGGTGGGAAGTAAATTATATTACGAAAAAGACGGTCGGCCGATTTTATTGAAACGTCGGGTAATCGTGACGGGCGATCAAATCGTTGATGCATCCAGCGGTCTGGATCAAAACGGCCAAGCGGCGGTATTTATTACGTTGAACGGCGTCGGCGCTAAAAAAATGGGTAAAATGACCCGCGATAATATCGGTAGACCGATGGCGGTGGTGTTTATCGAATATAAAAGCCAGGTGCGTACCGTAGATGGAAAGAAAGTACGCCGTAAAGAAAAAGTTGAAAAAGTGATCAGCGTCGCCACCATTCGCGATGCATTTAGCAAACGCTTCCAAACCACCGGTTTGGATAATACTCGCGAAGCGCGCAATTTGGCCTTGCTGTTAAGAGCCGGAGCCTTAGCGGCGCCGGTGGATATTATTGAAGAACGCACCGTAGGGCCGAGCTTGGGGCAAGATAATATCGACAAAGGTTTAATGTCGGTCATTGTTGGTTTATTGCTGGTATTGGTGTTTATGGCGGTTTATTACAAAGTCTTTGGGCTTGTCGCCAATTTAGCCTTGGCTTTTAACCTGGTTGTTATCGTGGCTTTGTTGTCCATGTTGCAGGCGACTTTAACTTTGCCGGGTATCGCCGGTATCGTGTTGACGGTTGGTATGGCGGTTGACGCCAATGTATTGATTTTTGAAAGGATTAAAGAAGAAATTCGCAACGGCAATACCCCGCAATCAAGTATTTTTATAGGTTATGAAAAAGCATTTGTCACGATTTTAGACGCCAATATCACTACTTTATTGGTTGCTTTAGTGTTGTTCGGTTTCGGCACCGGTCCGATTAAAGGCTTTGCCGTAACATTGTCGATTGGTATTTTGTCTTCAATGTTTACCGCCATTATGGGTACTCGAATGATTATTAACTGGCATTACGGCAGTCGCCGCGTGGAAAAACTTTCAATCTAAATCAGCGCAGAGAAAAAAATATGTTTATACAGGAAATTGATTTTTTAGGAAAACGTAAGCTGGCGATGATTTTGTCCAGTGTGCTGATTGTTGTTTCCATCATCTCATTAGCGGTTAACGGTTTGAAATTGGGTATTGATTTTACCGGCGGCACCTTGGTGGAAGTCGGTTATCAGCAAGCGGCGGATTTAACTAAAATTCGTAAGCAATTGAATGAGGCGGGCTTTAGCGACGCCAGCGTACAGCATTTTGGCGCCGCTAAAGATGTGTTGATTCGTTTGAAACCCAACGAAGATTTGAGCAATGCCGAATTGAGCAACAAGATCTTGAAATTAGCCAATGTCGATCCTCAAGACCCTGCCGCAGTGCGCCGGGTTGAATTCGTCGGCCCTCAAGTGGGCGATGAGTTGGCTGAAGACGGCGGTTTGGCGTTGTTGTATTCCATGTTCGGCATTTTGTTGTATGTCGCCTGGCGATTTGAATACAAGTTCTCTTTAGGTTCGGTTGCCGCCTTGGTGCATGATGTATTAATTACCTTGGGCGTGTTTTCAGTCTTCGGAATGGAGTTTGATTTAACCGTATTAGCGGCTGTATTGGCGGTGATTGGTTATTCCTTGAATGACACCATCGTCGTTTATGACCGCATACGAGAAAACTTCCGCAAGTTTAGAAAAGGCACATCGGAACATATTATGAATGTTTCATTGAACCAAACTTTGAATAGAACATTGATGACCTCATTGACTACTGCTTTAGTATTGATTGCCTTGGCGTTTTTAGGCGGCGAGATCATCCATAATTTTGCTTTGGCTTTATTAATCGGCGTGGCGATCGGGACTTATTCCTCAATTTATGTGGCGAGTCCGGTCGTGTTGGCCTTGGGCATTAGTAAGGAAGATTTGATGGTGCCCGATAAAGAAGGCGCTGAATTTGACGGAATGCCATAAAGCTGGTTTTTATGTAGGTCGGGCTTCAGCCCGACAAAGCAGTTAAGCCTTCATATAATTAATTTACACACTTTTACTTAAACAAACTGGAGTTTGAAAAATGGCGATTGAACGTACGTTCTCTATCATTAAGCCGGATGCGGTTGCAAAAAATGTGATCGGCGAGATTGTGACGCGTTTTGAAAAAAACGGCTTAAGAATCGTTGCTTCTAAAATGCTGCAATTGACAAAAGAGCAAGCTGAAGGTTTTTATGCCGTGCATAAAGAGCGTCCTTTCTTTAATGATTTGGTTTCTTTCATGATTTCAGGGCCGGTTGTGGTTCAGGTTTTGGAAGGTGAAAATGCGGTATTGAAAAACCGTGAATTAATGGGTGCAACTAACCCGGCTGAAGCAGACGCGGGCACTATTCGCGCTGATTTTGCAGAAAGCATTGACGAAAATGCGGTACACGGTTCAGATGCGCAAGAAACCGCCAAAGAAGAAATTGCATATTTCTTCACTGCAGAGGAACTTTGTGAACGCATCCGTTAATACGGACAAAGTTAATCTTCTGGATTTTGACAGGGAAGGCTTAAAGGCCTTCTTTGTTGAAATGGGAGACAAACCTTTTCGGGCAACGCAGTTGCTGAAATGGATATATCAGGAAGGCGTTGATGATTTTGATCAGATGACCAACCTGAGTAAAGCTTTGCGCACGTATTTGAAGGAACATTGCTGCATCAAAGCGCCGGAAATTATTGTAGAACAAAAAGCCAGCGACGGCACCCGCAAATGGGCGGTGCAAATGGGCTGCGGCAATCGGGTGGAGACAGTTTTCATTCCGGAAAGCAATCGCGGCACATTATGCGTTTCATCGCAGGTGGGTTGCGCTTTGGCCTGCACATTTTGTTCGACCGCTCAACAAGGTTTTAACCGAAACCTGAATGTTTCCGAGATTATCGGGCAACTTTATGCGGCGCAGCGCCGTTTGGGCGCAGAGCAAAAAATTACCAATGTGGTCATGATGGGGATGGGCGAACCGTTATTGAATTTCGATAATGTGGTTGCCGCGATGAACTTGATGATGGATGATTTTTGTTACGGACTTTCCAAACGTCGGGTAACAATCAGCACATCCGGCGTGGTGCCTGCAATGAATCGCTTGCATGAAGTTTGTGATGTCAGCATGGCGGTGTCTTTACACGCAGCCAGCGATAAGCTTCGCGATGAGTTAGTGCCGATTAACCAAAAATATCCCTTGCAGCAATTAATGCAGGCTTGTCGCGATTACGCCAAAGCCGGGCCCAGAAGACATATTACTTTTGAATATGTCATGTTGGCCGGGATAAATGATAGCGCGCAGGACGCCAAGGATTTGATACGCTTATTAAGCCATGTGCCGTCAAAAGTGAATTTAATTCCTTTTAATCCGTTTCCGCAGTCAATTTATCAATGCTCTGATGAACAAACCATTTTGCAATTCAGGGATCGCTTGCATAATGCAGGCATAGTCACCACCATACGCAAAACGCGTGGTGAGGATATTGATGCGGCTTGCGGGCAATTAGTTGGACAGGTGGATGATAAAAGTCGCAGGCATCTCAAATTACAACAAATGGCTTTGAAAAAAGCGGGCTAAACTTTGCAAGGGGGCGGCAATGATAGTGACTGACTTCGTATATGCTGATAAGTGATCAGATGACAAAAATCATTGATCTGAAAACTGCTTTGTTGCTTAGCGTAGTTGTATTAAGCGCTTGCGGCGGCGGGCAGAAACAAAGCGATAATATGGGCCGGGCTGAGCAAGCCGTGGTCAATATGCAGTTAGGCGTGCGCTATATGAATATGGGGATGATGGCGGAAGCCAAGCAGAATCTGGAAATGGCGCTGGATCAAGATAGCCGAAACCCGCAAGTTCATAATGCTTATGCGGCATTCAATGAAAAAATTGAACGCACTGAACTGGCTCTGGAGCATTATCAAAAAGCCTTGTCTTTGAGCGCTGAAGATGCACGCATCAATAATAATTACGGTCATTTGCTGTGTGATGTAGGCGAGTATGAACAGGGTATCGCATTATTACAACGTGCGACTGAATTACCATTAAATGCGCGGAAATGGTTTGCTTTTACTAATATCGGCTTGTGTTATTTTAAGCAAGGAGAGTTTGTTAAGGCTGAGCAAATGTTCAGAGAGGCCTTGTTTCATAATCAGCGATATGCGCCCGCTTTGGAAAAAATGCAGGTGATCAGCTATCAAAAAGGCAGGTATATGTCCTCCAGGGCTTTTTTGGAACGTTATTTACAAGTTGCCAAACATACCCCTGAAACGCTATGGATCGCGGTGCAAACGGAACAAGCGCTGGGTAATAAAACCTTGTCTCAGCAATATCAGCAACAATTAATGACTCAATTTCCAACTTCGAAACAGGCAAATAAAATTTATCGGGCTATTAAAAAATAGTTCGAATCGATCTTGAAAAAATGGCAAACAAACAAGCGCTAATACAAGCAATTCGCGGGATGCACGATATCTTACCGGAGCAATCCCCCGGTTGGCATAAATTGGAAAAAACGATGCGGGCCGTGTTGGATAGTTACGGCTATCAGGAAATACGCCTGCCTATTGTTGAAAAAACCGAACTATTTAAACGCTCTATCGGGGAAGTGACCGATATTGTCGAAAAGGAAATGTACACTTTCGATGATCGAAACGGTGATTCCTTGACTTTACGCCCTGAAGGCACGGCGGGTTGCCTTCGCGCCTGCATGGAACACGGTTTATTGCATAATCAAGTCCATAGATTGTGGTATTACGGGCCAATGTTTCGCCATGAACGTCCGCAAAAAGGCCGTTATCGTCAATTTTACCAATTGGGTGTGGAAACATACGGCATGGCTGATGCCGATATTGATGCTGAAATCATTATGCTCAGCGATCGCTTGTGGCGACAGTTGAATATTCGCGACAAACTGGAATTACAATTAAATTCCTTGGGTACGGTTGAAGAGCGCAATATCTACAAAAGCCGATTAGTTGAATATTTCAATCAACATTTGGATGTATTGGATGAAGACAGTCAACGGCGTTTACATACCAATCCGTTGAGAATTCTGGATAGCAAAAATCCGGCAATGCGTGAAATGATTGTCGGCGCGCCTGCTTTAATGGATTATTTAGGCGAAGACAGTCGCACACATTTTGAAAAATTAACTGATATTCTGGACCAACAGGGCGTTAAATATACCTTGAATCCTCGTTTAGTGCGCGGTTTGGATTACTATAGCAAAACCGTGTTTGAATGGGTGACCGATGAGTTGGGCGCACAAGGAACGGTATGCGCCGGTGGTCGATATGATGGCTTGATTGAACAACTGGGCGGGAAAAGTAATTCGGCAATTGGTTTTGCGCTGGGGATGGAACGCCTGTTGGCGTTGGCGGAAACCGCAGATGGTTTTCATACCGATCCGACAGTTGATGTTTATCTAATTCGAATGGGCGAAATGGCTGAAAAAGTCGGCTTTCAAGTGGCTGAACAGCTGCGCGATGCATTGCCGTTTTTGAAAGTGGTATTGCACTGTGGCGGCGGCGGCTTCAAAAGTCAATTTAAAAAAGCAGATAAAAGCGGCGCTGAATATGCCGTCATCATCGGTGACGAAGAGGCTGAAAAGGGTTTGGTTAGCCTGAAACCCTTGCGCAGCCAAGATGAGCAATTAACGTTGACGCCGGATGAACTGGTTAAACATTTACAACAAGTATAAGTAGGTCAGGCTTTAGCCTGACAAAAACATTCGGTAGGACTGAAGTCCTATCAATAGCGAATAGAATATTTTCATAAAAATAAGAGTAACACCGTGGAAATTTACGATACAGAAGAAGAACAGGTCGAAGCGCTCAAACGATGGTGGAAGGCGAATGGAACCTCAACGATTGCCGGCATTGTGACGGCTTTGGTGCTGATTACCGGTTGGAATTTGTGGCGAAGCCATCAACGCGATACCGCTAATCAAGCTTCCGCTTATTTTCAACAGTTATTGACTGATTCAGGGGAGAAGAAGCATGAGTCTGTTGAACAAATGTCCCAACAGATTAATGCGCAAGCGGGTTCTACCTTATATGCCGACATGAGTAAATTATTTGTCGCCAAAACCAAAGTAGAGCAAGGCGATTCAGAAGCCGCAAAAATGATTTTGCAGGGTTTGATGAACAGCAGTTCCAATGATGAAGTCAAAAATATTGCTCGGATTCGATTAGTCAGATTAATGCTGGCGACTCAGGAATATGAAAAAGGCTTGCAAACCATTGCCCAGGTGGATGCATCTAAAAGCGATGGCTTTAGCGCGACCTATGATGAATTGACCGGTGATCTTTATGTGGCTTTAGGGCGTTTGGGCGAGGCTCGCACCGCCTATCAAAACGCTAAACGCAACGGCGCTGTTTCTCCGTTGTTAGCCATCAAAATTGACGATATTACTGCGGCCGAAATTGAAGATATTAGCGAGGCGGCGGAATAGTCTGCAATGTAGGTTGGGCTTTAGCCCGACAGACAAGATCGCTAAAGCTTGCTGACCCTAATTAATATCCGGTAAAACTGATAAATTCAGAATGCAAAAACAAATCATACGTCTATTGATGCTCATCAGCCTGTTGTCGCTGAATGCCTGTACAGCGCTGGATGCCGGTAAAGAATTTGTAACCGGCGCTTTCGATTCGATGTTGGGCGGAGAAGATAACACCGAGCCGCCGACCGAATTGATGGACTACGAATCCAAAATTGAAATCAGCGAACTTTGGGATGAGAGCATTGGCGTCGGCTCCGATGAGCATTTTTTAAAATTAGTCGCTACTGTCAGTTACGGCAAAGTCATTGTCGCCGACCGTGAAGGCTTGCTGGAAGCGCGTGATTTAAAAAACGGCGATCTGGTTTGGGAAACCGACAGCGATTACTCGTTCTCCGCCGGACCCGGCATTGGTCTGGAGCATGTGGTTCTCGGCACCAGTCACGCCCAAGTGGTCGGTTTTGATTTGGAAACCGGCGAACAAAAATGGCAAAGCAAAGTCTCCAGCGAAGTGTTAGCGGTTCCGGTCATCGCTAAAGGCATTGTGCTGATACGCACCATAGACGGCAAGGTGACTGCGCTCAGCGAGGAAGACGGCAAGCAGCTTTGGCAGTTTGAACGTAATGTGCCTGCTTTGAGCATACGCGGAACCAGTAAACCGGTGTTGGTGCATGATAACGTTATTATCGCTTATGCAAACGGTAAGTTGGTGGCGCTGCGCTTGATTGACGGTAAGGAAATGTGGGAAACCAGCATCGCCATTCCGACTGGTCGTTCCGAAGTTGAACGGTTGGTGGACTTGGATGCCGATCCGGTTGAAACCGACGGG
Source organism: Methylococcaceae bacterium (assembly GCA_006844585.1). Lineage (GTDB taxonomy): Bacteria > Pseudomonadota > Gammaproteobacteria > Methylococcales > Methylomonadaceae > Methylomarinum. The sequence continues at coordinate 51,694 of SPJM01000347.1, forward strand.
GTGATTTTTGTTTCCAGTTATCAAGGCGGCAGTTCCGCGGTTCTTGAGATAGACGGCGATGTATTATGGCGCAATGAAGATGTTTCCTCTTTTTCAGGCATGAGTGTGGATTGGCAATATCTGTATTTAACAGATAGCAAAAGCGATGTTTGGCAATTGGATCAACGTAACGGCGCATCGTTATGGAAACAAGACAAACTACGTTATCGTCGTCTGACCGCGCCGGTTGCTTATGAAGATTATGTGATTGCTGCTGATTTTGAAGGCTATGTGCATTGGCTATCGAAAAGCGACGGCAGTCAATTAGGTCGAGTGCAGATCGCCGATGCGCCGGTGGAAGCCAAGCCGTTGGTGATTAATGATAGAGTGATTGTTTATGCTAAAGACGGTTCTTTAGCGGTTTATCAGGTTAAAAAGAAATAATGTTACCGGTTATTGCCCTGGTCGGGCGCCCCAATGTCGGCAAGTCCACCTTGTTTAATTATTTAACTCGCAGCCGGGAAGCTTTAGTCGCTGATTATCCCGGTTTAACGCGTGATCGCCAATATGGCCGGGTGAAAAGAGGAGATCGTGACTGTCTGGTCGTCGATACCGGAGGAATCGTCGACGATAAACAAGGCATCGATAGTCAAGCCGTTAAGCAAGTCGATATAGCGCTCAATGAAGCGGATGTGGTGTTGTTTTTGGTAGACGCCCGCGCCGGTTTGAATAGTTCGGATCAAGTGATTGCAGATTCATTGCGCAAATTGAACAAACCCGTGATTTTGGTCAGCAACAAGATAGACGGTATTAATGCCGATGTCGCGGTGGCTGATTTTTATGCTTTAGCGCTGGGAGATCCTGTGCCGATTGCCGCTAGTCACGGGCGCGGTGTACATGAGCTGTTGCACCGGATCGACGCCGACCTGTTTGAAGCTGAAGAATTGGATGAAGATTCGGAAAAGGGCATCGGCATTGCCGTGGTCGGCAGACCGAATGTCGGTAAATCCACCCTGGTCAATCGCTTGTTGGGCGAAGAACGGGTCGTGGTTTTTGATGAAGCCGGTACGACTCGGGACAGCATATATATTCCTTTTGAACGCGATGGTAAACAATTTACCTTAATCGATACCGCAGGCATGCGGCGGCGGGCGAAAGTTTCGTTAATGGTGGAAAAATTCAGCATCATTAAATCATTACAAGCGATTGAAAAAGCCAATGTAGTGATTTATTTAATTGATGCGCGGGAAGGCGTCACCGAACAAGATGCGCATATTTTGGGCTTAGTATTGGAAGCGGGCAGGTCGTTGATTATCGGCTTGAATAAGTGGGACGGCATCAGCCTGGAACAAAAGGAACTGGTTAAAAAGCAAATCGAAATTAAACTGCCGTTTCTTGATTTTGCGGAAAAACACCCGATTTCAGCCTTGCACGGCAGCGGCGTCGGTAAATTGTTTGATGTGGTGCATGACCTTTATGACGCCACCATGATCGATATGTCCACGCCGGTATTGACGCGGATTTTGAAAGACGCCATCGACGGTCATCAACCGCCGTTAGTAAGAGGTCGCCGTATCAAACTTAAATACGCCCACCAGGGCGGTCGCAATCCGCCGACAGTGGTCATTCACGGAGTGCAAACCGACGCTTTGCCTGGTTCTTATCGGCGCTATTTGATGAATTATTTCCGACAGCAATTAGAATTAAAAGGGACACCGATTAAATTAGTGTTTAAATCGCCGGACAATCCCTTTCAAGGTCAAAAGAATAAACTAACTGAACGTCAGCAGAAAAAACGGAAACGTCTGATGAGTTTCAGCAAGCGCAAAAAGAGTAAATAAGCCATGGCAACCATACACTTTCAAGGTAAACCCATTCATACCTGCGGCGACTTACCCGCAGTCGGCGAGCAAGCGCTGGACTTTCAACTGGTCAGCACCCGTTTGAAAGAGGTCAGCTTAAAAAATTATCAAGGCAAGCGAAAGGTGTTAAATATCGTTCCTAGTCTTGATACCCCGACATGCCAAATTTCCACTCGCAAATTCAACCAAAAAGCCGGAAAATTAGATAATACGGTCGTGTTGGCTATTTCCGCAGATTTGCCTTTCGCGCAAAGCCGATTTTGCGAGACCGAAGGATTGAATGATGTGATACCGCTATCTACTTTCCGTTCCAGTTTTCCGAGCGATTACGGCGTGAAATTGACTGACAGCTTATTGATGGGCTTAACTGCGCGGGCGGTGGTGATTGTTGATGAGCAAGATCAAGTCATTTATACCGAATTAGTCAATGAAATTGCTCAGGAGCCGGATTATGAAGCGGCTTGGGAAGTTTTGACTTAAATATGTAACTACTCAACGTATTTTGACATTTAATATCAGTCACTTACTCCAGAAGACGCCGTAAATACATCCATGTAGGCTTGAATGTGACATCCCTGTCACATACACTTATTACGTAAGCAACTGATATTAAATAAGTTTTGTTATTTAAATTACGCTGAGTAGTTACAATATTAGGTAAATTATTGCGGGTTTTGGTTGGTGTTACAGTCAAAATCAGCGTGTCTTTCTGGCGTCGCCTAAATATGAACAGCGGAAGCTATAAAATCATGCTAAAAAACTCAAATCCTGTTATGGTAAGGGGTTATGACGATTGAATATGTAAACACCACTGAAAAACTAGATATTTTATGCGGGAAAATTCTCCAAGCGCCTTGGATTGCCTTGGATACAGAGTTTTTAAGAGAAAAGACTTATTTCCCCAAATTTTGCTTATTACAGATAGCGACGCCGGATTGGGTGGCCTGTGTTGATCCACTCGCGATTGATGATTTAGATCGCTTGTTTGACGCCATTTATCAACCGAATATTATCAAGGTTCTGCACTCCTGTCGGCAGGATCTGGAAATTTTTTATCAATTAACCGGTAAGGTGCCCGGCCCTATATTTGATACCCAAATCGCCGCGCCTTTATTGGGTTTTCAAGAGAATCCCGGTTACGCCATGCTGGTTTCCAGCTTTCTGAACATTAATTTGAGCAAAGCGCAAACTCGCACAGATTGGAGTGCGCGTCCGTTGTCGGCGGAACAAATCCAATATGCGGCGGATGACGTGATTTATTTATGTGAAATCTATCAGAAGATTGGTGATCAATTATCCGAGCTAGGACGCTTGGACTGGTTAAAAAACGATTTCAAACAACTTTATGAGGCCGAGCTTTACAAAATCTCTCCGGAAAACGCTTGGCTTAAAATTCGCGGAAAAAATAAATTAACCGGTAAACAACTTTCTATTATCCAATCTCTGGCCGAATGGCGTGAATCAACCGCGCAAAATATCGATAGACCGCGAAATTGGTTGATACGCGACGATATGCTGATTGAACTGGCAAAGCTTCAGCCCGTTAATCTGCCTGATCTGGCCAAGGTTCATCACATAAATGAGCGTTTTGTCGCACGCTACGGCAAGATTGTTTGTCAATTAATCAACGAAGCCAGACAACGACAACCGAAACCTTTATATGAAAAGGGTAGGCCGCCGAAAAAAACCCAACAGCAAGAGGCTATTCTGGATGTGTTGACGGCGGTGGTTAGAATCAGAGCAGACGAAAATTCCTTGAATCCAATTGTGTTGGCGACCCGTAAAGACCTCGAAAAATTATTACTGAACGAGGACGATGTATCGGTATTACGTGGCTGGCGCTATGAAATGGTGGGTGAGGAGTTAAAAGGTTTACTCGACGGTCGGTTTAGTTTAAAGCTTAACTATGACTCTGTGGAAATCTGTGAAAGTTGATTTAATTTGTGCTTTTTATATGGTAAAACCCACATCTGATACATGGATATGAGCCATGTTATAACCCAACACAAATAATATCCCACCCCGGAAATAATCGTTACCCAAGCGAAATCTGCATGAATTTTGGTTAGCCACCAAGAGAAAACATCCACGCTTAAAAATAAAAACGGCAGGCTGACTAATAACGCTTTTTGCCATTCTTTAATACCGATGGCGTAGCTGAAAATAATGCCGTTGAATAAAAAAATGAATGAAATGGAGAAAATATGAATATGCGAGACGCGGGTTAGCATGGTGAAAGAAGCGCCGCTTTCAGATTGAGCGACTTTTTTGACGTTATCATAGCGCGTAAAATTCGGTAAGCCGGGGATGACGCTGTGACAGGAAATACAGTTTTTATAAAAAATATCTTTAATATTCTCATCCCATTGTTGCTTTGGCGCGCCATGCCTCACCCATTTGATGATTGCTAATTTATCGGCGGAAGATGCTTTATCGCGCATTGAGCCATTTAGTTTAGTTTCAATTTTGCTGTGTTTAGGGTCGCCCTGATAACTGTATACAATATCATCGAACGATAAACCCGCTTTGCCATCGGCCAGGCCGTGGGTCATCAAAATTTGCGCGGTCGCCAGTAATGCGCCCATGCCCATCACTAATAAATAACTACTGAATAAACATTTCAGCGTAATGCTTAATTCCGGCAAGGTCGTTTTGACGGGAGTGTTTTGCGTCATTATTTTATCTCCAAGGAATAACTTTTCTCTTTTGTTTAGAAAGAGTAGACTCAAAATTAACAATTGGGTTTAGAAATCTTGGTCTGAGGGGGCAATATGAAAAATAGAGTTTATGTCGTTTGCTTAATTTTTTCAATTCTATGGTTAATTAACCCAGCGGCAGCGAATAATGAGGATTATCCTTTCAAGCGCTTATGGCCGCAAAATGAACATTTTTGGTTGTTTAACGAGCCTAGCGACGTGGCGGTAGATCATCAAAGAGGGTTTGTTTATGTTTCTGAAGTGCGAGGTTTAATCACAAAATTTACTCGCAATGGCGATTTTGTGACGCAATGGAAGACGGCTGAAAAAATTTCTTCGATTACCGTGGACCAAAACGGTTATGTATATGCTGCGCATTTAGAAGGAATTGAACACATTCAGAAATTTGACGGGGAAGGCCGCATTATTCAAGACGTGTTTCTAAAATTAGAAAAGCATTTTGGGACGGATATATATTTATATTATATACGGGGATTAGCAGTTGCGCCGAATGGCCATATTTACTTGATCAGCGCCGGTCCAATGGGGTTGGAAACAAGACATTTGGTTTGGTATTTTGATCAGAAAGGTGAGTGGTTAGGGAGTTGGGGGGAGCCTGGCGTTGAGCCGGGAAAAATTGGATTGGATGTAGAGCGCCCCTATATTGGTCCACACGATATTGCGATTGATGGATCTAATCGCGTCTATATTGCCGATACCCAAAATGATCGAATACAAGTTTTTTCATTAGAGGGGAAATTCCAATATTCCTGGGGGGCGGAAGGCAGTGAATCGGGGCAATTTCATCACTTGACCGCGATTGCAGTAGATCAGCAAGATCGCATTTATGCTGCGGATAATGATTGGCGAAACAATAGGGTTCAAAGGTTTTCGATGGAAGGAGAATTCATTGATGACTTTTATATGCCTCAAGCAGGTGATAATTTTAATCCGACAGGCATGATTGTCAATAATGAAAGTGAAATCCTTATCGCTGATTTTCGTAATCGAATATACAAAATAAAGCTGGAATCTAAAGAAATTAATTCAATTTGGCAAAGCGCCAGCGATCAACAGGGCGCTTTTGATTTTCCTTATGGCATAGATACGGATAGATTCGGTAATGTTTATGTGGTTGATGCCGGTAATAAGCGCATCCAAATATTTAATGAACAAGGTCAGTTTTTAAGCCTTTGGCAGCACTGGGATTATGTGTTTGGAAGAGGACGCCTTGATAGTCCTGAAACGATTGCGATTGGTAAAGATGTTGTTTTTTTAAAGGATAGCGCCAATGGGCAGCGAATCATTCTATTTGATATCGAAGGGCGTTATATCACAACCTGGCAGGATCAGTTTACGGAATTTGGCATTATTCGCGGTATTGCCGCTGATGGTGAAAGTACGGTTTATGTTTCGGCGACACACTACTTTGAAGATAATGTGATGGTTAATAGCGTCATTAAACTTGATCTTAGCGGTCAAATCATCCATAGCTGGCAGTGGCAAGCGGGCATAAATGACCATCCTGTTCGCGGTTTGGCGATTGCCCAGTCAGGCATACTATACGCAGTCGCTCAGCATAAAATTATGGCTTTCGATTCCAGTTCGGGTAATTTGCTGCTTGAATGGCCGGTTGCAGGTTATCTTGAGGAAACGGGTAAACCGCTATATTCAGCGCCGCCTGATGTTGCGGTAGATGATAACGGTTTGATTTATACTTTACATAATGGTGGTACTTCTATCAGGGTTTTCAATAACAACGGCGAAAGAGTCGCTGAATTTAGCCGACGAGGAACAAAAAATGGGGAAATTCAAGGACCTGCTGCATTAACCATCAAAAAAAATAAACTTTATATTTCAGACAGTCTAAATAATCGCATTCAACAGTTTGAAATTACCGCCCTAAATGATTCAAGCGGTGAAGAAACTCCTAAACGCAATAAAGCGATTATCGTCGCGGGCGGCGGGCCGAGTACGGAAACTCGTTTTAACGCCATTTGGGACAGCACTTTGCTATTAACGAATCGGGCTTATTTTGCACTGCGCGGACAGGGATTTGAAAAGCAAGAAATAAAGTATCTAACGGCTGGATCGCAAGCCATTGATTTAGACTCTAATGGCATACTGGATGATTTAGAGTATGCGGATCTCGCCGGATTGGAACAAGCCATAACTAAGTGGGCTGCGGATGCGCAGGATGTTGTTTTATTATTGGCGGATCATGGCGGTTTTGGTATTTTTGCGCTTAATGAAGATGAGTTATTAACGCGCGAGCGATTAATTCAATGGGTTGATAGATTGGATGAGCAGGTTCCCGGAAAAATAACGATTATCATTGAGGCTTGTCAATCCGCCAGTTTTTTTGAAGGCCTCGCCGGTAAAGACCGACACTTGATTGCCAGCGCTAAGGCGGATCAACCGGCGATTATCAGTAATATGGGTTATAACTCCTTTTCATATTTCTTCTGGTCTGAAATTCGCTTCGGAAAATGGTTGCAGCAAGCTTTTCGAACCGGTAGGCAGGCGATGAGCAGCCAAACAGTCTTAGTCAAGGGTAAGTTTGAGCAACAAAACGCTCAGTTGGATAGCGACGGCCTAGAGGGTTTCAGTATTGATGATTATACGGTTCTGGGTAATTACTGCTTAGGTCCGGATGGTTGCCTGGCTTATGCATCGGATGAGCCGGTTGTACAGTCGTTAACCGCCAGCGATCAACTACAAGGTCAACAACAAGCTGATTTTAAAATAGAAGTGACTCATTTATCATCTTTGGATGAAGCTTGGGCGTTAATTAGCCGACCGGATAATTTACATGTTGATGTCGATGAACCGGTGACTAATTTACAACGGATTAAGCTGGATTGCCAAAGCTTGGAAGCCGGTCAATCACAATGTCAGGGAAGTTATGACGATTTTGGCGCGCAAGGCGATTATCATGTGACTTTTTACGCTTTGGACAAAAATAAACGGATGAATGCGCCGGAGTCGACGATAAGCTTGAGTCAGATGCAAGGCGCTTACGCCAGTTATAATCATAATGAGGGTACATTGATTTTGCAGGATTTGGATTATGGCGGTTTACATTTATGGGTAAAATTAAAAGACACGGGCGGTTTTCAATTTGAGCTTGATCAATTTTATCTGTTGCCCGAAGCCTTACCTTCATCTATTGTGTTTGATCAACAAGAAAACCAGATTCAACTTCCGAAAGTCAGCGCCTTCGGCCAATATTTTTCGGTATTGTTGAAAATCGACGAGACCGGAAAAATTTCAGTGGCGGATGCAGCTCCTTATCAATAAAACCATGAAACCCGCAAACAACGCTATTTTGGATTCAAATTATTGCAATTAATTTGAATCCTCGTCAGCGTGGTCTAAGGCTATACTTTCCCTATCCAAAATCCCGACATCAAGCATAGGCGCAGCATCAATATTCTGTGCATCCATCATTTTTTCAATGCGTTGCAAGGAAGAGATAATCATGGTTTTCTCCCAATCCTCAAGACTGGAAAATTGTTCTGTAAAGTGCTCTTGCAACGGAATCGGGGCATTTTTAAGTATCGTCAAAGCCTCGTTTGTAAGATGGGCATGCACTTTACGTTTATCCTGTTTGGAACGCTCTCGATAGATTAAATTACGTTTCTCCAATCTATCCAGAATGGTGGTCACCGTGGCTTGACTGAGACTAATATGATTAGCCAGTTCTCCAATCGTCACCGAATTATGAGCATTGATAGTCTGCAGCACTAACATTTGCGGTGTCGTTAAGCCGATTGTTTTTGCAAGATATTTTGAATGAAGATCAGTCGCCCTGATGATGCGGCGCAAGGAAACGAGTACTTCTTCAATATAATCCATTTGCAAATCTCTTTTCGGTTTCAAAAAAACGTAATTTTAAAATAAGACGTGAGTTGGCGGTATATATTTCGTGTGTTCTTTGTCTTGTTCTTGCCGGATTCAATAAAAAGCCGGTTTAAAAGCTGTATGGTATAGAGTAGAATATTTAGAGTTCAATATAATTATTTTCCTTCATTTAGAAGAAAAACATAATAATACTGATGCTTATACACATTAAAAGACATTTTCGTCTTTTAATTACATACAGAACTAAGTAATTTTATATGAGCAATGATGCCTTAGATATAAAACTCCGAACACCCACTGACCAGGATGGAGCAGCCGTTTATCGCCTGATTAGTCAGTGCCCGCCATTGGATGCCAATTCCCTTTACTGCAACTTATTGCAATCCACACATTTTTCCGGCACCTCTGTCGCAGCGATTGACAAAGACGTATTGGTTGGTTTTTGTTCCGCTTATCTGATACCGGAACGGCCGAATACCTTATTCATATGGCAGGCAGCTGTGGCTGAAGAGGCGCGAGGGCAAGGACTGGGCGGTAGAATGTTGCACCATATTTTAAATCGACCGCAATGCAATCAGGTTGTTTATCTGGAAACCACGATTACAGAATCCAATCGAGCCTCATGGGCCTTATTCGAGGGCATGGCCGAAAAACTCAAGACTCAGATTAGATCATCCGTTTTATTTGATAAGCATCAACATTTTTCAGGCGACCACGAAAGCGAAATTTTGGTTCGCATCGGGCCATTTGCGCCTTTGCACAATAAACAACAGGAAAGATCATGAAAATTTTTGAAGAGATTGAGTCGGAGGTACAAAGTTACGCTCGCTCATTCCCGCGTGTGTTTCATAAAGCCCAAGGTGAATTCATATACGATAATGACGGCAGGAAATATTTAGATTTTTTAGCCGGTGCCGGCACCTTAAATTACGGTCATAACCATCCCGTTTTTAAAGAAAAACTGCTGGATTATATTAACAGTGACGGCATCACCCACGGCCTAGACCTACATACCCAGGCCAAAGGCGAATTTCTGGAAACATTTAACGAAAAAATACTCAAACCGAGAAACTACGAGTATATGGTGCAATTTACCGGGCCGACCGGCACCAATTCTGTTGAAGCGGCGATGAAACTGGCGCGTAATGTGACCGGGCGTGAAAACATTATCGCCTTTACCAATGGCTTTCACGGCGTCAGCCTGGGCGCCTTGGCGGCCACCGGAAATTCACATCATCGCGGCGCTGCCGGGGTGATGCTGAATGGCGCCAGCCGTATGCCTTACGATGGCTATCTGGGTGATGATATTGACACCAACG
>SPJM01000348.1 GCA_006844585.1 Methylococcaceae bacterium
CAGAATAAGTGGTCATCTTTAATGATAAGGGTTGATTGTTATTGTAATCTTTGACGATTTTGTTATAAACGCCTTTATGTAAATCCAGATTGCCGTCGATTTCAAAGGCGGTTTGCGATTCGCCGCTAAAGCTCTCGCCGCGATCGGTGGTGGCGAAAACCACTTGATTATCATTACTGGCTTCTAATGTGCAGTAAGCATACATATCTATGGTGGCGTTTAATACATTGCCGCCGTATTCATCACAATAAGGGCTGAGGTCGGTGCCTCCGCCGGCCAGGCCGATTCTTAACGGCGCTTTAGTTCTAATGATCATGCTTGGATAATTCCTGATGTTTGATGACTGTATAACGACCTGAAAAACGTGGACGTTTAATTTTCCATTTATATAAGTTTTAGCACAAAATTAATGCCGGAGTATTTAGCATAACGGTTGAATTTAAAAAACTGTTTGATGCGAGCCAAAATGAATTGAATGCGTTTTATCGGCGTCCGGATAATATAGTCTGATTCGATACCCTGATGATAGTTTCTGTATAATTCTGATAGCTGTTCAGCAGAAAGGAAGCGAATATCGGTGAAATGGTCATTAATCATTTTCAGCAAGCGTTCAAGTTCATTTAGGGATTGCGCATTTTTTGTCGCGCCGCTAATGAAATTGAAGCGGTGCATTTCTAATAAAGCGGGGCGTCCGCAAGCCGTTTTGTCCTTGATGTTGTGTAAGGTTTTTTCCGCTTTATGCCCCAAAGCCGGTTCAAAGTAGTCGTTCCTGACTAAAAACAGCAAGTCGTTTTTAATTTCGCCATTGTAGAATGTCCGTCCATTAGCGGCGGGGTGTCCGTTTGAGTCGCGACCGTCGCATTGTCTGCCCGGGGTAATGAAGGTTTTAAAATCATGTTTTGCATAGGCGGATTCGACAGTATCCGTCCATACGAATGTCGGTGGCACAACGGTTGTCGGTTTGATCTTAAAAATTTGTTGATAAAGTTTGATTTCTTCAGTTATGGCTTGATCAATGTCATCGCTATTATGATGCGATGAAGGTAATGTAACGCTATTGACCCAGCGACTTTGCATATGAGACGGCAAGTCTTCCGTCATCAACTGCTTATTGCCTGTAAGCCATTGTTTAATATTTTCATTTTCTGCCGCGCCGAGCATAATAGAAGAAGGCCAATAGTGCTCCAGGCCATGTAAATGCAAAGATAAGACGCCTTGCTGTTGTCCTGATTGAATGGCGGTGAGCAACGCTTGATAACGAATGTCTAACAAAGTGCGTTTGAAGTATTGGCTAAAATCTGCGGCGGCTATTTTTTCGGCATCCGGTTCAGCTAAAATCAACCCTAAGGTCATTACCGGATGGTTGCCGTTTTGATCTTGAAAACCTGAAAGTAATTGATTAATTTGGAGCAGGGCTTGTTCTTGTTCCAATGGACCCGGTCCCCAGTCATCGCTTTCAAAAATGACCACTGGATGTTTTAAAACCGGCTCTCGAATAAGACGCACAATGTCGTTTCGATAGCGGAAATACAGCAATAGGCAGCAGACGAATAACCAGAACAGTAAAAATAATAAGCTACTTATGATGATCGACATGGTTTAGCTATTGTTTTCTGGCTAAGTGGTCTTGCAATTGTTTAATGCGCCGTTGATGGGTGAAATTCGCCAACACTCTAGCGCGCGCTTGATCGCCCATTTTTTGGGCTTCATCGGGGTTACTCAGTAAGTAATCAATAGCCTTGGTTATTTTCGAAACCTGTTCGCCGTCTATGCGCAAGCCGGTTTCGCCATTAACGACTGCCGAGCCGGTGCCGCCGTCGATCCCTGAAACACAGGGTTTAGCGGTAGCGCCGGCTTCCAAAAAGACCAGACCGAAACCTTCGCTGTCTCCGTCGATGTTGCGATTGGGCATGGCGAATAAATCGCAGCTTTTGTACCAACGCGGTAAATCATCATAACTGACATGACCGAGAAAATGTACCCGGTCAGCGACATTAAGCTCTGTCGCCAATTGTTTCAGAAATTCCATTTCCTCGCCAATGCCGATCAGCGCATAGTCAACATCATGCCCCTGTTCGATCAATAACGGCAAAGCGCGGATAGTATGATCAAAGCCTTTGCGGAGTTGTAAGCGGCCGACAGATAAAATGAGTTTTTTATTCGCAGCTATCCCTGCGGCTTGTTTGACATTGCCTGCATCTAGATCCGGGTGGAAACGGTTTTCATCCACAGTGGGTAAGGTAATAACGATACGTTCAGGGGCAACGCCGATTAAATTGATTAAGGTGTCGCGGGTGTTTTCGCTATTGGCTAACAACCAATTGGCGCGTTGTAGGGTAAAGCACATCGCTTTGAATTTTTTCCCCCTTCCCCAGCCGGTTAATTCTTCACCGTGGGCATAAATGAGTACATTGCGGCCGGTCATGCGGCCGACCAATAAGGCAATGAACCCTTCAGGCAAGGCTCGACCCGCAAACACGGCTTGTACTCTTTTAGTGAGCGCCAGCCAAAGTGATTTTTGAAATAAATTCAGATACATGAATAAAGACTCCGGCTTTATCCACGGATGCCTTTTTAAGGTCAGACGATAAATGCTGTTGGGGTGATTGCGATCAAATTCTTTATCGCCTGGAACCGCCTTGGTGACGATGTGGACTTCTTTGTCGCCCAGTCTTCTAAAATCATCATCAAAAGACACGGCGGAACCGCCTTTGGTCGGCAGGAACAATTCGGTAATCATTAATAAAGCTTGCTTCATCGCGTTTCGTGTGCTGTTTATGTTTTGTTTCAGGATTTCTGATCAGTTCGCAAAAATCAGTCTACTGATTGATTAAATAGGATTGCAGCCAGCAAACTAAGGCAAAGCCTGCCTTTAGCTAACGGCGCTAACCATAAGGCCTGCAATAAATGCCGGGTTGCGGTTATTTTGTCTCCGTTGCGGATTTCCCATTTGGCGTAATCGCATAACATGGTGGCGTAACATTGCGGCCATAAACTTTTTTGTGCGGATTCATTGAGCAATGTTTTATTTTTGTTCAGTACTTGCATAGCGCTTTCCCGCATTGTACTTAGGTGGCGGCTCATGCTGTCTGGGCGTTTGGTAATCACGGTATGAGTTTCCGGTATGCAGCAATACTCTCCATGCGCGGCGTAGCGCATCCACATATCGATATCTTCCAGGCTTTTCAGGGATTCGTCAAAGAAGCCGGCTTGCTCTTGTAATTGTTTGCGCACCATGACTCCGGAGCCGCTGCCGGTAATCGCAGCATTATGGGTGAAAATGGTTTCCAAAGTTGAATCGATAATTTCCGGACAAGGCCAGTCATTCAAAAAATCGCCTTCGGGCGTCTCGACGCGGGTTTGGCTGGAACAAAAACCGATTTCCTTATGCGCCTGCATCAAGCCAGCCTGTTTTTCCAGTTTGTCGGCGACCCAGTAATCATCAGCATCCAAAAATGCTAAATATTCGCCTTTGGATGCTTGAATGCCGGTGTTACGGGCATTGCTTAAGCCGCCGTTAACTTGGCTAATCAAGCGGATTCTCGGATCCTGATATTGTTCGACTACAGTCGGTGTGTTATCCGTGCTGCCGTCATTGATTACCAAACATTCAAAATGCGGATAACTTTGCGCTAAAACGCTGTCTATCGCTTTTTCAATAAATGCGGAGGCGTTATAGGCCGGAATGATAACGCTGACCAACGCAGTTTTATTTTTTTCAGTTTGCATGATGAGAGTTGACCGTTTGCTTTTCCTGCCATTAACAATTGATTATAGATTGTATCCCAATGTTTTCATCATCGGTTCGATAATCGGTAAAATCCGGTTGATCGCTTCCGGGTTTTGGGTTTTCCACTTTTCTTTTTTGGGTGGGCCGTTGACAATGCTGGTGGGACGCTTGTTTAGTGTTGCACAACGGTTTTTCAAGGCATCGCCGAACGGCAGATCCAGTTTATCGAAAACGTTTTCAAACATTTCCACCGGCGATTCAAATATATCTTCATAACGAATCTGAATCCATTGATTATTGGCAATTTCCGGTTTAGCTTCCAGCGCCATGCGGTTGGCGGTAATCCATTGATAAGCGCAAGCTTCTTCCAGGCTGGCGTGATTATAGTTACGCCAATCCGGCGGCAGAAAAAAACACCAATCATCAAATTCGCCGTTATTGATGGCGACTGTTTCCGGCAGTTGTCCTAAGTATTGTTTCAAATCAAAGCGACCGCGTTGTTTCCAGCCTTCCATCAAGGAGCTGATATTATCGCGTCCGTCGCGTTGTAAATAGATAAAGCGCGCGTTTGGGAATAAGGCGTGCAGATAAGCTATGCGCATTACATTTATGCAACTTTTATCCAACATCAGGCCTTGCCCCAAACGGGCGTAAAAATGCGCAAAAGCCTGGCTGCGATGCTCTGCTTGCGCATCATCTTTCTTCACCGCTTCGGACGCCCATTGTTTATCCCAGGGACCGACCAGACTATGCCAGAACTGGGGGATTTCGTAAGGAAAGGAAATCAAATCGGGAGAGCTGCGGATAGTTTCAAAAGTGACCGTGGTGCCGGCCCGCGAACAACCGATAATAAAAACCGGATCCGGCATATCGGGGTGGGATAAGCGATACCACTGTTCTTTACCCTGATAACTTAAAGCCGTCAGGTTTTTTTTTATAAATTCCGGATCTGTTAATTTCTGAAATAAGCTCATGGTCAATTTTTTTCCGCTAACAGAAAACCTTTCATTTCACCGATGGAGGCGGCTAAGCGCACTAAATAAAATCGCCGGGCTGAATTATTAAAGCTTGTCAGCGCACTGAATAAATAGCCTAATGTTTTTCTGAGCAAATAACGGGGAAACATGAAGCCTTTAAAGTTTTTCGCCTCGTCTCTTAAGCGCACTGTTGAAGATGAACGCTCATAGGCTTTTTTGATAACATAGCCCAGCGTCATGCGCTGGGATTCCACATAATGGTATTGAATAATAGTCGGTATATATTGCAGATGCGCGTCGGATTGATAAGCTCGAACTACCCAGTCGAAATCTTCAGCGCCGCCCAGATTATGACCGACCGGGCCGAGATCAGTTGAAAATCGGCCTATTTTTTTTAATAGCGGTCGTCTGATAACTAAATTGCCGCCGCCGGGTACGGCAATATCACGGTTAACCTGTAATGATTCTTCGCCTAGTTCAAAGCGCGGTACGGGTAAAGGATATATGCGATATTGGCCGCTATCATGCACCCATTCAGGCTCGCTGCCGTCCCAATCGGGAATGATTTTGCCGCAGAAAAAATCCGCCTGTGGATAGTGTTCCGCAGCCTCGGCAATGGCGGTAAGATAATGCTCGTCAATGCGATGGTCGTCATCAACCATGGCGATCAAGTCGGCGGTTAATTGTGGGATTGCGGTGTTTAAAGCGTTGGACTTGCCCGGTGTCGGCTCTTCTATCCAGATTAGCGGAATATTGTTAGCTTGCTTGGATTGAGCATAATTATGCAAATATTCGGCGGTTTTGTCGCTACAGGCGTTGGCGACAACGAACAGTGAAACGGTATAATTTTCAGGGCGCGGAATTGCATTTAAAAAACTGATTGTGCGTTTCAGCAAATCGACCCGGTTATGGGTGCAAATTAGAATGCAAAGACTATTCATTTCAAGAAGACGATTTGTTGAAGTATTTTTTTGCATAACAAACAATCTGACCTAAAAAATGATTGACAGTCATTCGTTGCCTGAATGTAGCATTGAAGCCTTGGGTGAGAACCTGAGCCCCGTATTTACCGATACTTTTCACAAATTGGACATATAAAAATAGCGGGACGCCGATAAACGTGCGTTTATATTGCTTATGGTCAAATTTGGCTTTTTGAAAGCCGGCGTTGTAGTGAACGGTGAGAAAAAAATCTTTTTTCAGTTGATAAGGTAAAATTTTGTGCTGCACAATGGCGTCTGGTTCATACCAAATTACCCCTTTACGGTCAGTCAGTTGGTGAAAAAAAACGGTTTCTTCGCCTTTAAACAGTTCTTCTTTTTTATTGCCTTCGCCTTTGCGCCCCATGTCGGTGTTAAACCCGCCTAATTCGACAGTAATATCGCGGCGTATCGCCATATTGCCGCCATAAGGAAACTCGTCCTGACCGTTCATTCTAAACGCTTTATCGCCAAAATCATTTTGGCCGAGAAAGCCGTATAATTCCGGGGTCAGCCATTTGGGAAAAGCCTCGGGGCTTTCAACGTAGATGCGACCGCCGACGGCATCACACTGTTCGCTTTTGAAGCGATCATATATGGATGCTAGCCAGTTAGGGGTGACGCGAATATCATCATCGATAAAAATGACATATTCAGCTTTCGAAGTGTGAATGCCGCAGTTGCGGGCAAATGACAAGCCCTGATTTTTCTCGAATAAATAGCGAATGTTAATAGGATATTTTTTTTGCTCTTGTTCAACGACGGAGCGAGTCGCATCGGTGGAATTGTTATCGACAATCAACGCTTCCCACTGAAAATGATCGGTATTTTCCTGAGCCGCTAAATGACTAATGCAATCTGGTAAATTATGACTGCGATTGAAAGTGCTGACAATGATGCTGATATCCATAGATTTATCTCAAACGGGCGAGCAAGCGATTAAAATAGTATTTTAGCGGATAAGTCATTTCAGCGTTATTAACGCCGAAAGTGATTTTTTGATTCAACGCGCGCACCGAATCTGTTCCATACACCTCAAGTCTTCTTAAGCTCAATCGATTGGTCTTGAGGTTGTTGAATCCGGACAATGTTGAACAAGCGCTGCTGAAGCCGACCTTAGCGGCCATTTCAATCGCCGTGTCATTCAACAATCCATAAGGGTAAGCAAAATGCTTAACGGTGATATCCAGTTTGTCCTCTATTTGGCGTTTGCTTTCCTGTAGCTCAACAAGCATTTGTTCGGCGCTTAATTCAGGCAATTTAACATGATTGACGGTATGAGCGCCGATGGAAATGCCTTGATCATACATTTGTTTGACTTGCGCCCAGCTTAACATATCGCGTTTTGGGTAGCCGTTTTCATGCATCCAGTGGTTAGTGCCTTCAATGACGCCGGTAGCCAGGAAAATGGTTGCCGGTATGTCGAACTTTTTAAATATAGGCAGGGCGTTTTCATAATTGTCGCGGAATCCGTCATCCAAAGTAATGGCGATGGTTTTTTCCGGCAGTGCTTGTTCCCGGTCGAAATGATCTATGATGGCGTCCAGGCTGACGATGTTGTAACCTTGTGCGCGTAAAAACTGCATGTGTTTATGCAGGGTTGCTGGCGGGCAGGCATAACGTTTTTCCTGAGAGGTCTCAGGTTCTGAAACCATATGGTACATTAAGATAGGAAATCGGCTCATTGTTCCTGTTCGCTTTAAGTTCTTTGGGATAATTGTAATAGTTTTTGTAAAAAACGTGCGGGCAGCAGGCTTAGCAGAATATATTTCAAGTCTTTAAAATGCCAATAGCCGTTTTTAAAACACTGTTTGAATAAGATACTGGAAGTGTCAATATCGCGCCGCCAATAGGCTCGGTAAGCGTTTAATAATAAGTTGCCGTTGATTAACTCATTGAGCGTTGCTTTGGAAAAATGGGTTAGCATTTCGGGATGTTCCGCAGCGTAATCTTTTCTGACTTTCCAGGCGTCCAACACCTGTCGGGATTTGATGGCGGAAATTTGGCCGCTGTCATGCCATCGATAATAGGCCAGTACCTTAGGCGTATGGACGATTTTTTGCGTCACAGCCGTCATCCGCAACCAAAGGTCGAAATCCAGGGCTGTAAAATAGCGCTCGGAAAAACCGCCTAATTGTTTGACGATATCATGTTTAATCAAGGCGGCGTGAATCGGCCACGGGCACGATTTCATAAAGGCGGCGACAATATCGCCTTGTTCATAAATCGGCGGAGTATAAGGGTCGGTGCTGCCGCCGCCATCGTGTCCGACATTTTGCCAGCCGCAGTAGGCGACATCGGCTTGTTGTCCTGTTAAAGACTGATAAAGCTTTTCCAAACAGTCTGGTTCCCAATAATCGTCGGCGTCCAGAAAAGCGATATATTCGCCTTGCGCATAGCGGAGCGCATGATTCCTGGCCGGATAAGGCCCCTGATTACTTTGTTGGTAACTGCTGATGTTGATTTTTTTTTCATTGACAAAGCTTTGGCAAATTTCAAAACTGTCATCAGATGAACCATCGTCAACAATAATCAACTCAATATGCGGGTAGCTTTGCTTGATCACGCTGATAATGGCTTCTGCGACATAGTCTGCCGCATTATAGCAGGGCATGATGACGGAAATGAGTGGATAGGCGGTATTCACAAGAATTGCTCAATGAGTGGTTGATTAAACGTTGCCCAGGAATTTCATGATCTTATAGCGAATATTGTCCGGGTCGGTAGGTATGGTTGTATCGCGCATCAAAACTGAATGTTTGTTTAACTTATCGCGATTGAAGGCGACATTGCCTTCCGTATAATAAAGGATGGTGACTTTATTTTGAGGCCTGGCTTCCAGTTTTTCGACAAAAGCGGCTTTTTTTAAATATTTTTCATAATATTCGATAGCGTTCTTTTTCATTTTTTGGATGCTGGCGTCATCCATGCCAAACACGAAATCGATTTTTTCCATTAAATCTTGCTGACTATCAAAGGCAATACAGTTTACGCCATGTTCCAGATTGGGCTGCATCCATTCCGGGTAGTTGGTAAACGGGATGCTGCCTATCGCCATCGCTTCAGTAATATTATGGCACATAGGCATGACGATGCCGGGTGGGCTGAAGAAAAAGTCACATTTCGCCAGCGTGTCCAGCCAGAGTTTGCCATCAATGCGTTGCGTATCATTATCGATTATCACAAATTTATTGTTGAATTCACCGTTCATTACCTGTTGGAAAGTATCTTCATCTTGAATAATTTGTAATTTATCTTGATCAAGATTGTCTTTGATTGATTCGACAATGATTTGTCTGGGTAACTTTTCTTCAGGATGCCGTATCCAAACACGTTTATATTTATCAATATCACCAGCAAATAAAATGCGAATATTTCTTTTTACTTCCCGTAGCTCAGGCAATCTGGGTATATAGCCGTATATTTCCTGCAAAGGATGCACAGGAAAAGGCATGATCATCGGTTCTTCAAACCAGTATTTAGAATGTAAATCGTATTTTAAATAGATTTGTTTTTGCCATTTGGCGTTATTGAATTGTGAGTCTTTATGATCATATAAGTATACATAGTCTTCAGTATCCGCAGGCGCAGAGTCGACTATTTCAACATTTTCCAAATCAAAGGTGGGTGTTCCATAAACTTCTAGGTTGTGGAGTTCAGGTCTGTCGAGAATTGAAATAATATAACCGGATTCTTTAAACGTGTTGATAACGGAAAAAAATATTCTTCCCCATTCAGAAAACGTATATTTGGAGTTCAAATTAGCAAATAATAATTTTTTTCCTTCCATTTTGCCCACCATTGTTATTGTTTTTTGATATATCGAGTAAATTTAGCAGATATGATTAATCTCGCTTCAAAAATTGAGCGGATTAAATCGGGGCTGAATAATCTAGCCGTTGTTTAACTTGGACTGGCATAAAATATCGGAAAGCCGCCAGTCGCTATTATTGTATAGCGGTTCGTTACGATTCGTCCTGTCGACTAATTCAACGTTTAAGGACTTCAAAAGCGCATGGGAGGCGGCTAGTTGCCATTCCATGCAGTCTGCAATTGAAAAGCTAAAGGAATGGGTTTGCTCTATTTTTTGACAAATCAATGAGGCAATATTATTCGAAGCTTTGATTTCAGTATGATTTATATTTGCAGAATTGTTTTCCTGTGTCGGAATCGGCGATAAAATTTTTTTCGTTTCTGACCCGGATATTTTAAAGGATCCTTTATTCAAGGCGCCATAGTATACGACATCATTGGCTGGAAAATAAATTATACCTAAATAAGGTCGACCGTCTTCAATTAAAGCGACATTAACGCTGAATGTCAAAGGGTCGGCTTCAGACTGAGCTAGGTATTCAGGGCAACTGATTAACCAAAAATGATTCCACTGATTTCGAATATCTAAAGGAATATCATGATGGCTACTCGTTACAATGGGGATGTTTTTATCTAGATTTTTTAGCGCTTTTTCAATGTTATTTTGCGATCTTCGGACGGCCTTATAAATTCTATCAGTTGTGTTTATTTGAAATAATGAAAAAACGGATGTTTTGAGTTTTTCTAATGCCGAGTTTTTCGGCGAGGTTAATTGATGTAAATTATAGCTTTGGTTGCGGATATTCTGCGACAGTTCATGAATATTTAGCCATCTGATTTGAGTGACGTTGCTTTTTGGAAAGGGTACGTTTGGAAAGGGTTTGCCCAAAAACGGGCAGAGTTTGTCCCATCCTTCTCCGCTGGTAATATCAATAATCAGCAAATCGTCAGGTCGATTTTGAAAGTAGGTTTTAACGTCTTTAATAAACTGTAGGTAACCCTGTTTAAATTTGTTTTCATCAAAAACAGCCGTGCCGTAAAGATCATAAATTAATTCGTTATGAGCTTCTGTTTGCTTGTCCGCGAGCTTTTGATTGAATTGCTTTTTACAAGATTTTAACCAGCCTTCCATGCTGCGGATGGTTAAAATAAATTTAGAGCCTGGATAAGCTTGGTCAAGTTCTTTATAGTAGCTTGGGATCGGAGTATCGGTTAATGCATTATATTCAGCTAATGCGTTTTGATTGATAGCTGTGATGTCTCCTTTTCTATAATTTTCTATGCCGAGACAGTCTTTAACATGGTAGCCAAGAATGGATAATGCTTTTGCTAGACTTGATGTGCCTGTTTTTGAAAGGCCTATGCCAAAAACTTTCACTATTGCATTGCTCCGTTTTATGTTGCTTAATTGAAAATTACACTTCCGTAAATTCGGCAATCGTTTTGCGTTTTTTGTATGCTGTATTCGGCGTACTAACGTTGTTGCGCCAAATATTTTATAGAATTACCTTTTACCCCAAGCAGTTTATTCGTTCACGCCGTAATCCTTAAGTTTCCACAAATGAAAGCCTTTCCTGTCATCGAAATGCAAATATTCAAGTGTAACTCGAAAAGACGTTGTTTGATAAACGATTGATGGAATATGTATTTCTAAATCATCTTTGACTTGGCCGGTCATTAAGCCGGTGAATGGTGTTTTATTGACGCCGAAGTCTGTTAATTGCCAGATTAGCTCATTCGGATCGCTGTCTAAATATTCCAGCTTAGCCCACAAGTTCAGCGTTTCCGAACCGTTTTGAAAATTTAAGGAAGGAGAATGTATATTGAGAGCTGCGGTTAGTACGCCGGAACTGTCCTCAGGGACAACGTCTCCATCGCGTACAGGCCATGCGTAGCGGGGGTTGCCGCCGCGCAGCGTTGTTTTGTGCACCCGTTCAAAAGACCATTGCCAATAAAAGTCTTTGCGCACGCCATTGTCGGTTGGCGTGGTGCAAGTACCTCGTTCTGCGCAAGGATCTATTCCATCCCTATAGGGCGTTGCCGTCCAGTAACGAATTGCCTGTACATTTTCAAACAGAGGATTGCGATAAGGGTCAGCGGTTGCCGTTAATAATTCCATTTCTCCACCGAGGCAATCGGCTCGGCGTTCGTAAAAGATAACGCTGCCGTAATTTGTGTCAGCTCTAACATCCTCAGTGCAAGTCGGGTCATCGTATCGAGTTGTGGAAGGTAGGCGCCAATCATCGAAACCTTGGTAAACCAAGGTTTCGGCCCATTCTACAGCTGTTTGTTGAGGCATTTTGCCATTGATATCGGCATTCTGAGTCCAGGTTAAATCCTGATTGCTATCATAAATGAGTCCGTTTCCTCGATCAATAATGTCGGCATAAGGCGTAACGGTTGAAAATAATAAAATGTTAAGAGTGCTTATGGATAAAACATTTTTCATGGTGAAATATGAACCTTATTCATAAATTTAATATTTGAAATATAACATAAAAACTAAATTGGTGCCGCTCTTGTTTTGATATATAGTATTGCTTCCCTTATACTTCCGAAATTTGCGGTTTTAAAATAGCAAATTTATCTTACAAAATGGTTATATGGACTTAGGAAAAAACATTCGCTCTGGGGTTGGCTGGCTGATTATCGGCAATACCGGTTCCCGCATTACTGAATTTGTTTTTGGCGTTGTGTTGGCCAGGTTATTGGTGCCAGCGGATTTTGGAATGATTGTTACCATACAGGTGTTTACCGGTTTTGTCGGGATGCTGGCTGGCGGTGGAATGGGGCAAGCGTTAGTGAGGAGTAAAGAGGCTGAAGATGAAGATTTTACCGCTGTCTTTACCTTGCAGCTTGCTATCGCCATTCCCATTTATCTCGGATTTTATTTTAGCGCGCCTTGGTTTGCGGCATTTTTCGGCAATCCTTTATATGAGCAACTAGTGCCGGTATCGGCATTAATGTTTTTTTTGCGACCGGTGACCGGCATTTACAGTTCCTGGTTAAATCGGGATATGAAATTTAAGGAACGTTCATTAATAGGTATTTTGTCCCGCCTGGTTTCGAATCTAGTCAGTATTGTTTTGGCGTGGTATGGGTTTGGGGTTTGGAGTTTGACTCTGGCCGGTTTAGTGGGCGGCATGTTCACCAATTTGGCTTTATCTTTTGTGACGCCCTTAAAGTTAAAACTGCATTTCAATTTTTCTTTGATGCGTAAGCATGGAGAATATGGTTCAAAAATAGTAGCTAATGACTTTTTTACGCATGTGCGTAAAGAGTCTTTAAAGTTGATTTTAAGCAAACTGGCTGGGCCGACTTTTTTGGGCTTATTCAATAAAGCGGAGAGTTTGCATCGATTGCCTTATTGGATGTTGGGTCAGCCGGTTGCGCAACCGGTTTTCAGGGCAATGTCCAAAGCGCAGGATAATTTGGATCAAACCAAGTACATGTTTTATCGGGTAATTACGCTGCTGATGGTATATGTGCTGCCTTTCTTTGTTGGAATGTGGTGGGTGGCTCATCCTTTTATTCAAGTTGTTTACGGCGAAAAATGGATGTTGGCGGCGGAGCCGTTAAAAATTCTTTCTCTTGCGGGTTTTTTCTATATTATTTCCAGGCCTTCCGGTTTGCTGTTAATGGCGCAAAACCGCTTAAAACAACAAATCGTTGCGCAAGCGATCATTTTGGTATTTACTTTGGTCGCTTGCTATTTGGGCCTGGAATGGGACTTAGTCGGCGTTAGTTGGGCGTTTTTATTCAGTCAAGTGTTTACCGCTTTTTATTTTTACTTACTGGCCTATTTTACGATTCCAACGAGATTGAAAGATTTGTTAATCGCAATAAAGCCCGGTTTTTTATTAAATGTAGCGCTATTTTCGACGCTGTGGCTAACCGATTATTTTAGTAATCATTTGTTGAATAATTATCCGGAATTGTATTTATTGCTGATGGTTTTTATCGGTGGTTCTTTTTATGCCGCATGTGTTTTATTGATAAAAATACCGGCGTTGGAAACTGAAAAAAAGCGTATTTTAGAAAAATTGAACAGCATATTCATCATTTTCAAAAAAATTGTGAAAAAATTTATTTTAATCGTTTTTAAATTATTAATATTTTTGCTTTTGCTGGCGGCTCTTGGCTTGGCCGGATCGTTAATCTATAAGCAATATATCGCTTCGAAAGGGTTTATTGAAGATAAAACTTTTCCATTAAATGAGATTTTTCGATTTTATGATCTAGGTATTGTAGATGCCAACAATGATGGGCGCTTGGACATTTTTACCGCTAACCATCATTTTCGACAATATTTACTGATTCAAGACGAACAGGGAGCTTATCAAGATCAGTTATTTGGTTGGCAGCTCGGTCAAAGCCGGGAATTTCCTCGGGCGGATTTGACATTTACTGCGCCGGTGCTTGATGAGCCTGGGTTGTATATTTATTGGTACGGCACCAAGCTATTGATTCGCTCCCATAAAATGGCTGATCTGGGTAAAGCGGGCGGAAAGTTGGAAGTGCTCGATCCGGTTAACATTGAAAAAAACAAAGGCTTTGTGCTGGATAAGCAAGAAACAAGGGTTAAACAATTGGAGCATAGAAAAATTGTCAGGACGGTTCTGGAATTTTCAGCGGATAAGGATGCTTATTTAAGAATGATGCCGGGAGGACAAGGATTACCGTTAAATTTTACAATTAATGAGGATTTCGATCTGGGACAGGTTTATGTCGGGTTGGGTAAGGTTTCACCAAAACAGCATCAATTTTCTTTAACTATGTTGGATCGCCATGCTATGGCTTGGGCTGATTACAATAGCGATGGTTTGCTGGATATTTTTATAGACCGTGGAGCGTTAAGTGGCACCTTGCGCGCATTTCCGGATGAAATTCGCGCTTTAATTAAAGACGAATTATTGATTCGCAAGCCGACCGGCGGCTTTGATGATATTACGAGGCGGGTCGGAATCGAGAAAAAAGATTGTTCTGGACGTCACGCGCGCTGGTTGGATTTTAATCATGACGGACTATTGGATTTGTTTGTCAATTGTTATGACAGAGACCATGTGCCGGGCGATTTTCCAAAACAATTGTATATTCAAAATCAACAGGGAAATCTGGAAGATAGGGCGCTGGCTGCGAACGCCGGACTATCGGATCAACAAATGGGCAGTTTTGCCTGGTTTGATGTTGATGATGACGGTGATATTGACTTAGTTAGTCTACAGAATGAAGGGTTTTTCTTGCACCGAAACGAAGGTGGCGTATTGAATCATGAATTGATACACCGGCGTCAGTTGTCCGGGAAACAAATCGGAAGTACGGCGGAAGCGGTTTGGCTGTACGATGGTAAGATTACGATTGCTGATTATGATAATGACGGCGATCTTGATTTTTTTGCGTCCTCAAAACGCGGTAATTTTATGTTTGCCAATCAACAGGGACACTTTAGCTACGTCGAACCGTCGTCAATAGGCTTGCCGGAATTTAGCATGAATGCGCAATGGGTGGATTACGACAATGACGGGTTGATCGATTTACAAGCGGTTCCTCAGGGTCTTTTTAAGCAAGATGCTGAACATCGCTTTCATGTAACGGATGTTCTGGCGTTTAATTCACAACAGTATCAAGCGGCTGTCAGTAATTGGTTTGATATGGATAATGATGGGCTTATGGATATGATTGTGGCCTTGAATAAAAATCTGGATTATAAGCCGTGGTGGGAATTTAATCGAAAGCACAGTTTGCAAACAACATGGTATGCTAAAGTTTACCGAAATAGGATCAATTCGGAGAATCATTGGTTACAAGTAAAGCTAATCGGCAATTCCGGTAATAAGCAGGCTATCGGTGCGCGGGTGACGATATTTTCTGAAAACAGCATTCAAACGCAAGAAGTTGGTAGTAGTGAAGGCGCCTTCTTTTCACAAGGGCATTACCGATTATATTTCGGGCTTGGAAAAAACGAACAAGTTAAACGTATTCGAGTCAGGTGGTCTAATGGACAGGAACAAACCATTGAAAATATCAATGTTGATCAATTGTTGGAAATTAAACAGCTAGTATAGCGGCATGCGCATTTACAAAGGGACTATTCGTTTGTGATGAAGCGTTTATTTTAAGAGAGCAGGGTTAATGGTCATATCACATAGCTATAAATTTATATTTATTAAATCATTTAAAACCGCAGGAACTAGTATAGATTCTACGCTTTCCACTTTTTGTAGCGGCGACGATATTGTTTTGCCGTTGAATGATTTTAAGCATAATCGTAATGAAAAAGGCGAATTTATCCATAAGGCGATGAACGCTGAAGAGTTTATTAAATTGGATTTGCCCAATCTTCAGCATGTAAACGCCGAAATAATTAAACAAATGGTTGTGCCGGAAGTATGGGAAAATTATTTTAAATTCAGTATTGTTCGAAACCCATGGGATAGAGCTATTTCCTACTTTTTTTGGCATAACCGCAATAATCCGGCTCTTAAGCCAAAAAAGAAGTTCTATCATTATTTAGGCGTCCCATTAGATGAATTGTCTCACTTGAAAAAGCTGTTTTCTGAATATATCAGAAACAGGGAATTGCCGAGTAATGAACCCTTTTATATGATCGATAATGAGTTGTGTGTTGATCAGGTGATTCGTTACGAAAACCTGGCTGAAGATTTTAAATCTATCTGTCAAAATTTAGGATTGCCAATAGCGGAGTTACCACATTTGAAAGGCGGAATGAGATCAGGAGGGTATCATTATTCGCAATTTTATGATGATGAAACTCAGGAGATTATTGCTAGAACACATCAGAATGATATTCGATTATTCAATTATGCATTTGAAAGTCAATCGGGAAATGTTTGATAGGCGCTGGATTCAGAAGCAGTTGAGTTTATCGATATGGTCGTTGAACGAAAAAATGACCCGCTTAAAAATCCTGTAGAAATAACCTTTTCCGCTTTTTCTTTTTGATAAGCGGCGAAAGCATCCCATTCGAAGCCTTTGTGGCGGATTATTTGCTTTTGAGGGTTAATAAAAATTGTCCAACTTATATTGTTTTCAATGATCTTGAGCTTAAAGAAATCAATATTCTCGGTTTTTATCCGAATGAATTCCTCAAGTTGAGGAGTATCTTGTTGTTCGGCTAACAATAGCGTAATTAAAGTCGCTTTAGCCGTGCTAGGAATTTTTAGTCGTACTGTTTTAGAAGGGTTTTTCTTATTATAAATATGCGAGACCCAGTCGTCATCGATTTTGATTGAATGGCTCGTCGGGTGATCGCTTAAAAAATGCATTGAATGGTCGCCGCCCGGGGTTTTCAGCATAATTGAGCCGTTTTGTGTTTGGCTGGCCTCACCTCCAGCGTCTAAGTGGTAAGAGCTGGTCCAATCACCGGTTTCAGTTGAAGTGAGCTGATCGATAATTATCCAAATATTGGGCAAAATACCTAACAAACTACGCTCATGTTGATAACCCCCGGCGTGTTTTTTGTTCTCGATGTTATCGTCGGACTCAATAGAGGTGTCAAGATAGCCTTTTAATAATATTGTTGAATCGGTAGTTTCGGGTTTTTCGTATAATGTTAATGAGCGCGGATCTAAACGGTTCTGATAGCCGGGTTGGTCGAGTCCGTTAAAGCTGATAGTGTTATGCGCCAATGTCCGTTTGAAACTGGCTCTCCAGTTTTTTTTCGCTAACAACTTGAGCATTGGTCGCCAGCCGTTTTTGATAAGCGTGACCGGAATTTGCCGAAGTGAAACAAAATGCTTGGGTTGTGGGCAATAAGTGAATCGCCCTGGATCGGTGAAAACAGCTCCCGAACTGGTATGTAAAAGGAATTGCAGATCATCGCAGTGTGAGTGACCGCTTTTTTTATTTTTTGGTTTTCCTGAGCAATCAAAAAATAAATACCCCAGTTTTTGATTGTCGTAGAGCCAACGAACAATTAGCCAGCCGCTTGCCTCCATGGTCGTCAGGTGCTCTTTTTGATGGCTATTGGACTTAATTTCAGCGAAATAGTCTATTTTGTTGATAATACGTTTTGAGGCAAACACTTCATGATAAAAGTCCACGAGATAATCTATTGTGAAGCGATCAGAATCTCCGATAGCCGGTATTGCGCTTTGAGGGTCGCAAATAGCAGCCAACGCTTCCAACATGGCGGCGATAGTGTGCTCCAATGTTGTGTCAATCGGCTGATCATTGGCTTTAAGAGCCACGCAATAGTCGAGTAAGGCCAGCGCTACTTGGCCGTGATACATAGGTACTTGTTCAACTTCAATGGCGTCAGACTGTATTTCCGTTTTAATGGTTTGATCAAGCTTGGTTTGCGCTTTAATGCGCCATGTTTCGACATCAACATATTCTTTCAAAAATTCCGCTGCGATAAGAAGGGCGGTGGAGGCAAAAAAAGCGCCGTTAGCCCGCGTCTCCTCTAATGCATTCAAAAGGAATTCGACATCCAGAAAAATATTTTCTAGGACTTCAAAATGTGTTGATTCAGGGAAGTGTTCAACTCGACAAATTAAGTCGTATGCGCGAATTAAATTGATTAATCTGACAGCGACATTGATCAGGAATTTCCAATGCCTACCTTTTTTTTGTCTGGATTCATGAAAGCTACTCAAATAGGATTGAAATGAAGCAAGATATTTGCAATTGGCCGTTAGTTGGTAGGCGGCGGCCAAGTCAATCATATGGTTGAATCTAACTAATGAATCAATCCATTCATCATCGCCATTAGGGGGCGAAAACCAGTTTATGTTTTTTTTCAGGCGGTAAGGCTTGTGGGTAACCTCCATGTGCCATGGATGCCAATAAATTATTCGCCGTTGGCAGGCCATGTCGGCCATTTGAACTAATGTTTCAATGTCCGGGAAGCGTTGATTGAATACAGTTGAATGAGCGCCGTCTTTCGGCCAGTAGCGAGATGCATTAAATTTTAAGAATGAAGAAGGAATCTCGGCGTTGTCTAGTTGCAGCCTGTAGTTTTGTTTTAGTGCTTTGTAGGTTGCCAGGTATTTAAAGGACTGTTGTTGCATAAATGTTAAATAATACCTAAGAAGGAAAAGACGCCTTAATCAATTAATTGGTAACCTGCGCGTTCAACAATTTGCGGGTTTAAAAAATGGTTGATCGTTAATATATCCTCTTCGCTCAGTTGATCCTTCCAACGCTGATTTAAATAGTAATCTTGATAATATTCAAAGTCTTTTTTGCCTTCGTCTTCTTTTTTTGTTGAATGATTTAAGAAGAATACTTTTTTGGGCTTCCTTTCCAAATAATGTTCAATTGAAATTAAGAAATTTTCCGAGTCATTAATGACATCTTCATAGCGTATGTTCAGGACATGATAGCCTTGCAGGGCGAGTTGTTGGTAGCCATTGGTTTTTAAGTTCCAAAGTTCAATCGGACTGTTTAACAAAGAAGGGCAATTATCTCGTTGCGCGGTAATCCAAGGTTCAGTTAAAAAATGGCTGAAATTATCCGGTTTATTAAGCGAAAAGTCTCCATAAGGGCGTCGAAACATGGATAGCGCCCAGGCATAGGGGTTTTTTGTTACGGTTACAAAGAGTACTTGGTGACGATCAGGGTGAGTGGCAATTGTCTCCAGTGGGGGGACGCTATGTTTCCAACCCAGCATTAGCCATTGGTTTCCCGCGAAAAACTCGTCTACTTTTATGCTGTCCGCCAATTTTCTTTTAAATTCATCCTGGATAGAATTTTTAAGTTCAACTTCTAATAGGTGTCTGTATTTTACTGTTTCAAATTTTTCGGCGTCGGCAAGTGTGCCCGGAATGGTGCTGCATTTAAAATTTCTTTGAATTAAGCGGGTAATGAAGTGAGTGCCGCTGTTTCGTTCGCCGTAAATTTTTAATTTATCCAAGATTAGGCTCCGTTTATTAGACTTTAGAAAAATACTTTATTGTAATTTCTTTAATTTATATTGGAGGCGTTTTGATTTTGGTTTAATGGCTTTGGCTTTTAGCAATATTTCCTTGGCTTCTTTTTTCATTTTCGATTCCATATAAATATCGGCAAGTAGTAAATAGGGGTTCAGATATTTTTTTTTGGCTTCTATTGATTTATTGGCGAATTGAATGGCTTCTGCGGTATTACCTTGTTCTTTGGAAACGATGGCCATGCGATAATACAAATCCGGCAAAAGAATAAATTTAGGATTAGTTACTCGATGCAATACATACCTGAAATTAGATTTAGCCGCATTCAATTTTGAGTTTCGGTGTCTGTCGCGAATATTTGAGCGAAATAATAAAACCAGTCCGTCACAGTAATGGTGAATATGTATGGCTTCCGGTCCTAAGCGTACTCTCCAAGGTTTAAATTCTTTAGAGTCTTTACCGTATTTGAACCTTAACTGACATAGTTTAGGCAGCATTTGCATTTCTGATTCGGTTGCGCGCGGACCTTTTTGAGCGTGGCTGTTAAAGGCAAGTTGCCAGAATAACAAGATTAATATTAAACGGATAAATGTATTTTGCTTCATTTTTAGATTCGCTGAGAAGTCACAATGTTGTTATTTAAACCACTTGATTCTTGTAGGCATTATAAAGTTTTTTAATAAGCCGACGTCCATCGAGTCATCTAAAGCTTGTTCGTGTTTTAGTTGCCGGTCTTTAACCTGGTACAAACTGCCTTTATCAGTTTGCAATTGGCCTAATTTTTCACCCGCTTCAAATTTATCCATTAACTCGGCATAAACCGGCGCGCTTTCTTTAACTGCTCGCCAAAACAAGGTGAGTTCGTCGTCGTCAGCTTTGATTTCAGGAGAAATATGGGCGATTAATTTGCCGGTGTCTATGCCTTCATTGATGTAGTGCAAGGTGCAGCCGACTTGATCAGGTTCTCCGTTATACAGCGCCCAGAATGTGCAGTCGGCGCCCCGATAGTGGGGTGATAAACCGCCGTGTAGATTAACGATGCCGTATTTGCCCATTTTTAATAACGGACCCTTAATTAATGAGGCGCCGAACACCGCAATGACGTCCGGCTGTTTCTCTTCCGCCAGTTTCACTACATCGGGATGGTTGATGTGGGGTACATTGACGACTAAATCTTCCCGTTCAAGGCGCGCTTTATTTTCGCCGAAAAAAAACTTTTCTTCTTTATTGCCGGTGTAACGTTTTCTATCTCGCAACCAGCGCCAAAGTTTTCGGTAAAAATTAACCGGGTGCAATAACTTCAGTATTTTTTTTAGCGTCCAGTGTGAACCTGTTTCATGAACGATGGCGATAGTTTCGCCAGCTTCACTTAGTGCGTTAGCAACATAGAGATGGCGCGGCGATTGCCCGCACAGGATCAGAATCGATAAGTTAGACATGATGAAAGTGTTATTTTGTATTGTTTGCCGCTAAGTCGGATAATATTGCTTCTGCGAAAAATTTTGCCGCCCAATTCGGGTATTCAAACATCGAATAGCGTCCCCACAGCGGAAATGACCCGGCGATAGCGCCGTCATTGACGCTCTGTTTATTATTGATTTGGTGTTTTTGTTTTAAATAGTTCAAAGCCTGGTCAACATGCGGCTGTAATTCAGATTGATTTTGGGTTTCAATCAGCCGCGACCAAATAATACTGGTTTGCGCCAAACCGGTTAAACAAACGTAATAAGCGCCGGATTGCCAATTACTGTCATAAGTGCCTTTGAGTGCGCCGTCGTCTGACTGCAATGAAGCGAGTTTAGCCGCCGCTTTTGTCGCTGATTCGATATATTCAGCTTTATTTAACAACAAGCCGCATTCCAAAATGCCGCGTATGGCATAGGCGATGGTATGGGTGAATGGTTCAGCGCCGGTGGTAAAAGCATTGTTTTCATACCAGCCGTTTTTCAGTTGTTGGGTAAGCGCCCAGTTAATATTTCTTTCCGCAGCTGAAGTCAGTGTTGATTCGTTGGCCAAAATGCCGGTTTGCATTAAAGCCCATGCTGCGCGAGTGTTATAGGTGTGAATGACGCCGTTATGGGTGCTGCGCCGCCAACAGCCGTCGTCATCTTGCTGTTTAATCAGCCATTTTCCGGCTTTGACTGCCGCAGTCAAACATTCATCTCGCTTGAGTTGCGCATAGCCGCAGTTCATACCGTGCATAATCTGGCCGGTGTTGAAAATAACCGGTTTGCTGCCGACTTCGCCGAAATGACCGGGAAAAGAGCCGTCGTCATTTTGAATCGACAACTCCCAGTCAATAATTTTATGAGCGCGATCAATAAGTTCTGTTTGATTCAGCGTTTCCGAGGCGGCCACAAAAGTTTCGACAATATAACCGCTGGTTTCAGGATAGCTCGGCAGCCAACCGTCTTCAAAACTCCAGCCTGCGGAAACACCGCCTGTGTCGGTTTGTCCTTGGCGTATATCTTGCGCACGGGATAGCCAGTCGATAGTCGCGCGTAAATGCGCTGAATGATCGAAAATCGGTTGATTAGGTTTTAAAATATCTGAAGCCAATAGTTGGATATGCTGCGGTTTCCAAATTTTATAGCGGCAAGGTAAGGCCAGGTATTTATTTAAGGACATGATGTAAGGCAGTGACTCATACAGTTTAAGAATTGATTTATTGAAGAACGTCTTGCATTAAAGCATGGTTTAAATTTCGCCAACAAGTGCAGGCAGATTATAAATAATTGAAAATTTAAATACAAAGTATAGATCAGCTAGCTTAGATTTTCCTGAATTATCGTTCCGCCATATTATGCGTGGTTATCTCCAACCCCGACTGCTTATAAAATCGATACCGATTTCTCCCCATTTGCTTGGTCGTTTCACTGTTATCCAAAATTTCCAGAATCCTACGGCATTGCTCGGTTTGTTGAGGTTGTAAGGATGATAAATTGACGACCACTTGTCGCCAGCCTTCCGGAATCGGTTGCTCGCCGATTAAAATGGTTTGTTGGAATTCCGGAATCTGTTGGCGAAAGAGTTGGTGAGGAATGAAGCTGCCGGGACGGAAGCTCCACAACATATTGTCCATTTGTTGGCTTTGTTGCGGATTATCCGTTAAGACATAGCAAAACTGGCCGCTGCGATAGACTTTTTCCACCAATTTACAGGCGAAATTCTGCCGCTCCATTTGCGATTGGCTCGGCAGAATATAAAAAGTAACCTCAGGCATCTGCCCGGGTAATCAAATATTGGCACAGTAAGGGTACGGGTCTACCTGTAGCGCCTTTATTATTGCCGGTGCGCCATGCGGTGCCGGCAATATCCAAATGCGCCCAGCGCAAATCTTCGGTGAAGCGCGATAAAAAGCAGGCGGCGGTAATCGTGCCGGCGTCGCGGCCGCCTATATTGGCCATGTCGGCGAAATTAGATTTTAATTGATCCTGATATTCATCCCACAAAGGTAAGCGCCAAACGCTGTCGCAAGCACTGTCGCCAGCCTCGATCAGCTCATCGCAAAGCGCGTCGTCATTGCCTAAAAGCCCGCTGGGCACGCGCCCTAATGCGACCAGGCAAGCGCCGGTCAAGGTCGCCATGTCGATGATCACTTCCGGGTTGTATTTTTTAGCGTAAGTTAATGTGTCGCATAAAATTAAGCGGCCTTCGGCGTCGGTGTTTAGCACTTCAATGGTTAAGCCCGACATGCTGGTTAAAATATCGCCCGGCTTATTGGCGTCGCCATCCGGCATGTTCTCGGAAGAGGGCACCAGGCCGATGATGTTTAACGGCAGTTGCATTTGCGCAACGGCTTGCAACACGCCCAATACGGTAGCCCCGCCGCACATATCGTATTTCATTTCATCCATGCCTGCGCCGGGCTTGAGGGATATGCCGCCCGCATCGAAAGTCAGGCCTTTGCCGACTAAGATAATCGGTTGAGTGTTCTCGTCCGCGCCTTGGTAAGTCAGGTTAATTAATTTGGCCGGTTGTCTGCTGCCGCGGGAAACGGAGAGCAAAGAACCCATTCCCAGAGCTTCCATATCGCTTTCTTCCAAAATTTCGGCGGATAATGCAGAAAACTGTTCAGCTATTTTTTCCGCTTGTTTGGCAAGATAGTTCGGCGTACAGATGTTGCCGGGCAAGTCAGCTAATTTTTTGGTCAGGTCCATCGCTTGGCCGATAGCGACGCCTTGATTTAAACCGGTTTCCGCTGCTGCGGAATCATCTTCCGCGCAAAGGACGGTGATTTTTTTCAGGTCGTTTTCTTTTACGTCTTTAGTTTTGGTGTGCTGATATTGGTAAAGACCGTCGTTAAAGACTTCAATTTGCAGGCGGGTTTTCCATTGCGGGTCGGCGTCAATGACCGGAATATCCAGCAATGCGCTGTGGGCGGAGCTGATTTTGCCGGCATTTAGGGTATTGATGGCGCTCGCTGATGCTTTTTTATAGCGTTTACGCGTAATTTTGTCTTGTTGACCGAATCCCACTAATAATATGCGCTTAATTGTGCTATTCGGAATAAAATTGATTAATAAGGTTTCGCCTTGTTTGCCCTGAATATCGCCCCGTTCAATAATAGCGCTAATGAGTTTGTCTGTGGTTTGGTCAACTTGTTCGGCGGATTGACTAAGTTTACAATTTTCGTAAATGCCTAAAATTAAGCATTCACTTTCAAGTTTGTCTAATGCTGAGCTTTCTATAGAATAGTCCATATGGAATAAGTTTTAGCTGTATTGGTGGATGACGGTATGGGTAATGTTGATTGCATAAATTATACATGATTGTAGGAGGAAGTTGTTTGGACATCAATGGGGTGAAGAAACCACAGCGTAGCGCATTTCGCTTGCTGACGGTGCTGGATAAAATGATTATGAGCGATTTGTTGAAAACCATTATTGCGGTGGCTTCGGTGATTGTCATTATTATTGTCAGCCGTAAATTTATTAAAATTCTGGCGCAAGCCATCGATGGCAGAATTTCCGGCGAAACGGTGATGAACGTTTTAGGCTTAAAAACCTTGGTTGTGGTGACTGAATTTCTGCCGGCATCGGTTTTTATGGCGGTTTTGATGGTGTTGGGGCGCATGTATCGAGATCAGGAAATGGCGGCGATTGCCTCCGCTGGCGGCGGCGCGGGCGTTATTTATCGGGCTGTTTTTATATTGATTTTGCCTTTTTCAGTGGCGGCGGCCGGTTTGTCATTTTTCTCAGCGCCTTGGGCGGAGGCGCAAATACAAAAAATGTTTACTGCTGACCTCAACTCCGAACAAATGCGCGGCGTAGCGGCAGGTCGATTTAATGAGTTCAGCTATGGCGATATTGTTTTATATGCTGAGCATGTTGATCGTGAAGGGCGCATGAAAGAAATTTTTGTACATGATAGAACCAAGTCGCAATCCTCCGTCGTTAATGCGCGAGCCGGACGCACTGAGATGCGCTCAAACGATATGTATTTAGTGTTGGAAAAAGGCGAGCGCGTACAAGGTCAAGCCGGTCGTCAGGACTATATTTTCGAAGAATTTGAGGAATATGGCATACGTTTGGAATATCACAGCGCTCAAGTCAATTTCAAGAGAGAGTCTTTAAAAACAGAAACTCTGTGGGCTTCAAAATCACAAGCTGATCAAGCTGAGTTGCAAAATCGTTTTTCCATACCGTTAGGCATCATATTTTTAAGTTTTTTGGCGATTCCATTGGCTAAGTTATCGCCGCGCGGCGGGGTATACGGCAGTTTATTGGTGGCTTTCGGCATTTATTTTATCTATGGAAATTTAAAGCGAATCGGCCATAGTTGGGTGGCGAAAGAAGTGTTGCCGGTCTGGGCCGGTTATATTTGGATTTATCTCATCATGTTGTTGTTGGGCATTATTTTGTTAATACGTTTATATAGTTGGGAATGGATTAGAGAGCAGGTGAAAGGATGAAAGTTTTAACCCGCTATATCGTCCGTGAAGTCATTAAAGGCTCGTTATTGGCCGCCTTATTGTTGTTAACGCTTTTCAATTTATTTACGCTGACAGATGAATTAAAAGAGCTGGGCGTAGGGCGTTACGGTTTGCAAGAAATTTTCATGTATTTGGCGTTAACTTCACCGCGCGTATTTTATGAATTAATTCCTTCTTCCGCTTTATTGGGCAGTTTGTTTGTGGTTGGCGCGATGGCCAATAATCGTGAAATCGTCGCCATGCGCACATTAGGCTTATCGCTGTTTTGGATAATTCGATCGATTATGTTGGCCGGATTGGCGTTGGTCATTATTGCATTATTGGTCGGTGAGTTGGTGGCTCCGACTGCTGAGCGCACCGCTCAGTTAATCAAAACCACGGCGCAGAATGACCGGGTCATGATGCATTCGCAATATGGCATGTGGTTGCGGGAAGGACAGCGCTTTATCAATGTGCGGCAAGTTGTTGATGACGGCCGATTGGCGAAGATCAGCATTTTTCAATTTAATGATGATCAGCGCATTGAAAAGATCACTCATGCTGAGCAGGCCGACTACCATAGCAAAGGTTTATGGCGTTTGCAGAATATTAAACGTTCAAATTTTGCCGGACATCAAGTGGAGGCGGAAGAGCTGCCGGAAGAAATGTGGAAAAGTACGATGGATCCCAATTTGGTCAACATTGTGGTGGTGAAGTCTGAAAATCTGTCTCTATATGATCTTTATCTTTATATCGACTTTTTAAAAACCAATAATCAGAAATCGCAGACCTATGAATTAGCTTTTTGGAGTCGTTTAGTGAATCCGCTGGTGACTTTTGTGATGCTGATGGTTTCGGTTCCCTTTGTGATCGGTATCCGCAGAGGCATGGGAACCGGCGGGCGATTATTGTTGGGGATTGTCATCGGTATGATGTTTAATATTTTTGACAAAATCGCCGGGAATTTGGGTATCGTATATGGCTATAATCCATTATTAATGGCGGTATTGCCGAGTGTGGCGGTTTTTTGCGGGGCGCTATTGGCGATACGACGCGCCAGATGATGGCATGTTTAGGCGGCGGGAGTGGGGCTTTTGGCCTGGGCTGAACTTGTTAGTTGAATCTAAGAATGTAATTACTCAGCGTATTTTGACATTTAATATCAGTCACTTGCTCCGGAAGACGCCGTAAATACATCCATGTCACATTCACTTCTTGCGTAAGCAACTGATATTAAATTATTTTTGTTATTTAAATTACGCTGAGCAGTTACAAATCAATTACATTTTTTTCATGTAATAAAACAAAAAAGGACATTTGACGGTCATTTCTTTATCAGACATTCTGACCACGCCGCAGAGTTCATATTTTTCACGGCCCGGCGCTTTTTGACGTTTGATTTGGCCGTTTTCGATCATGTATTTTATGTTAACGCTCATCTGGCCGGTGCGGCCGCTAACCTGGTCTTTGCCGGAGATGTTTAAAACTCCGTTTCTTTGGAAATTCCAGACTGAATCTTGCGCTCTTTTTTCTTTTTTTTCTGAAGGGGCGGCGGCGTAAACATGCCATTTGCCGAGAATTTTAGAATTATCTTCCAGTTCAACAAAGTCGATTTTAGCATTCGCTGCGGTTGCGGCGGCTAAGAATGCCGTTATCGATAAAATTTTAGTTATTTTTTTCATAGTCGCATTACCTTGTGTATTGGGCGGATAGGGCAAATATTATTTTAATCAGCCATGATAAAAGAGTAAAGGTGAATCAGGCGTGAATAGTGAGTCTTGTGCTTGTCATAAGGCCGGGAGCGCTATTTGTCATTGTTGGTCATAAATAAAGCCGTGCCTGAGAGTTTGTCATGCCAGCTCAATTTGTCTTTATCGAATAGCATCCATAAAAAGCCGAGTCCCAGACACGACCAGGATAACAATGAAGCGAGAAAACGGAGTGCGGCGTGTCGCCAGCTAATAGGGCGACCATCTCGGGTTAATAAGGTCATTTTCCAGCTTTTTAAGCCTAAAGTTTGACCTCCGTGGGTCCAAAACCAGCCGTAAAAAAGAAAACAGGTGAGCAGAAGATAGAGGGCGAATAAAAATTGCCCGGATTCAAAGGCTTCCCCGGAATTGAACGGTAAGGCAATCGCAGTTGCAAAAAAAAGTACAGCGACGATTAATAAAGCGTCATAAACAATTGCGATGAGAATACGAAAAATTCCGGGCGCTTTGCGTTGAAAATTTTTTTCAGTCAATGAGTTGTAATCAAATTTTGAATAAAGCTAGCTTTTGTCCTAAAAACAAGCAGACGCCGACTAAAAAACCGAGTAATAGCAATGAGAATATAAAGGGAGGTTTATGCAGCAACAGAACAAAGAAATCACAAACCAATAAAGTCGTTAAAAGCGGGTGATCAACCAAACCATTCAGAAAGTTTTTAAACATGTTTTCTCCGAGGCAAAGTGTTTATTAAGTAATGCGACAGCGGTAACGCACTTTTAGATAAATGGAAAATGTAAACGGCAACACGCTATTGCATCGCCTTAACCAGAAAAATTTAAGCTAAAAATGCCGACATCGCGGCCGAGCGAAGTAAAAACAGCATTATATCGCTAAATCAACTAGAAACTAGCAAAATAATGAATCTTGCTAATTCTACTATATTCAAAAGGGTTATGTATACTTATTAGCTTTCCGGAAGAGCGACCGTGATGGAATATTTTCTCTACATCTGTCGATTGAGTAAAAAAGCGGCAAAATGCTATGATATGTACAATTAATCCTCAAGGCGCGGTTTCGAATGCGCTTTAAGTAGGATGCTGAATTTTACTTCATATAATAAAGGTACTAAGACCATTTTAAACTTTTTTAAAAAAATTTTTCAGGCGACAGATGAACAAGCGCTTGTTCCACAGGGTGAAGTGAAAATTTACACCCGAGATGAGCATAACGTTTCCAGATCACAGATCAGTGAAAATGCTTTGAAAGTGTTGTATCGGCTGAAAAAATCAGGATTTCAAGCTTATTTGGTAGGCGGTTGCGTACGAGACTTGTTGTTAGGGCAAGAGCCGAAAGATTTTGATGTGGTTACCGACGCCAGCCCGGAGCAAGTGAAAAGTACATTTAGAAATTGTCGCTTGATCGGTCGTCGTTTCCGTTTGGCGCATGTGTATTTCGGCCGAGAAATTATTGAAGTCGCTACCTTCAGGGGTTCAGAAAATTTACAAAGCGAGCATCAGAAGGTGCATGAAGATGGTCGCTTGTTACGCGATAACGTATTCGGCACCTTGGAAGAAGATGTCTGGCGGCGGGATTTTACCGTCAATGCTCTTTATTACAACATTGAAGATTTTTCGATTGTCGACTATACAGGCGGCATGCAGGATCATGCTGACAGCCTTTTAAAGTTAATCGGCGATCCGCAAACGCGTTACCGGGAAGACCCGGTTAGAATGATGCGGGCGATTCGATTCGCCGCAAAGCTGGGTTTTAAAATGGATCCGGAAACCGAACAGCCGATTGCCGAGCTGGCGAATTTGTTAGGCGGAATCCCGGCTGCTCGTTTGTTTGACGAAATTTTAAAGCTGTTTTTAAACGGTCAAGCGCAGCAAACTTTTGAGTTGCTCAGGCATTATGATGTGTTTGCCGTGTTGTTTCCGGCCACAGACCAGTGCCTGGCGACCCAAGAACACGAATTTCCGCGTTTGTTTTTAGCCAAAGCTTTGGAAAACTCCGACAAACGTATTGCCGACGGCAAAACGGTGACCTCTTATTTTCTGATGGCGGCTTTTTTGTGGGAGCCGTTGCAAATGCGGATAAAGGAAAAACTGGCGGCAGATGAAAATGAAACTGCCGCTTATCAGGATGCGGCTAATGAAGTATTGGCGCAACAAGTAAAAATAACCGCGATTCCAAAAAGAATCACGCAGTCTATGCGCGAAGTCTGGTTTATGCAGCCGCGCTTTCTCAGAAGAAAAGGCGTTAGGCCTTATCGATTATTGACTCATCCGCGTTTCAGGGCGGCTTATGATTTTCTGCTGTTAAGAGCGGAAACCGGCGGCGCGGAAGCGGAATTGGCCGAATGGTGGACGCGTTTTCATCAGGCCGATGAGGCGGAACAAAAAAGGATGACCCGTCCGACTCGCAATAATAAAAAGAAACGCAATAGTCGGCGAACCGGCAAGCAAAAACAGCGTCAAAACTAATTATTAACACATCTTTTTTACTATGGTCACTGCAATGATTGGTTTGGGCAGTAATTTAGCCGACCCCAAACTGCAAATTCAAAACGCCAGAGAAGCTATAGCGCGTCTACCGGTTACCGAAGAGCGAGGTTTTTCTTCACTTTACGCCAGTCCGCCGATGGGGCCTCAAGATCAACCTGATTATGTCAATGCGGTGATGGCGATAACAACGGAACTTTCAGCGCGACAGCTATTGCAAGCTTTGCAAGGAATAGAAAATCAACAAGGACGGCTGCGTGAACGGCGCTGGGGTGAAAGAACGCTGGATTTGGATATCTTGGTCTATGGCGATGTGCTGATTGACGAGCCGGATCTTGTTGTTCCGCATTATGGCATTGCCGACCGTTCTTTTGTCCTTTATCCTTTGCAAGATGTGGTCGAGCAGGGTTTTGAGATTCCGGGTAAAGGCGCTTTGACGGAATTACTGAAAGACTGTCCTAAAAATGGTTTATATGAGTTGACGGCAAATGGATAAGCGTTATCAGAAGACGACAAAGCCGTTGACCATTACCGATTTACAGGCGATGAAACAAGGCGGTGAAAAAATCAGCTGTTTAACGGCTTACGACGCCAGTTTCAGTAGCTTGTTGGATAAAGTCGGCATCGATTTGCTATTGGTGGGCGATTCTTTGGGGATGGTGATACAAGGGCAAGCCAGCACCGTGCCGGTGACCATGACAGATATGATTTATCACAGCCGTTGCGTGGCCAGGGCGCGGCGGAGAGCCTTTGTGGTGGCGGATTTGCCGTTTATGAGTTACGCGACCTTAAAGATGGCTTTGCAAAACGCCGCCGCCTTAATGCAAAGCGGCGGCGCACAGATGGTCAAGTTTGAGGGCGCTAAGCCGGAAATTATCAGCGCCCTGGTGGCTGAGGGCGTTCCGGTGTGCGGTCATCTCGGCCTGCTGCCGCAATCAATCAATCAACTGGGCGGTTATCGGGTGCAAGGCAAGGACTCTCAAGCTGCGCAAAAAATCATTGAAGATGCGCAAAAGATCGAGCAAGCCGGCGCTAGCCTGCTGGTTTTGGAATGCGTGCCATCCAGTTTGGCTCAGCAAATATGCCGTCAATTAAGCATTCCGGTGATCGGCATCGGCGCAGGTGCTGATTGCGACGGTCAGATTTTGGTGTTGTATGATATTTTAAATATCGACAGCGGCAGAAAACCGCGTTTTTTCAAAGACTTTTTGGCGGAATCGGGAAGCATAGAAAGCGCTGTGCAGCTCTATCATTCTGAGGTTAAAGAGGGGCTGTATCCGGGTCCGGAGCATAGTTATTAATCATGCAGGCAATCCGAAATCGACAAGCTTTGACAGAATTGGTTCAGCAATGGCGGCGACTTGGTGAAACAATTGCTTTTGTGCCGACCATGGGAAACCTACATGCGGGACACCTGGCTTTGGTTAAACAGGCGGCCAGTCTTGCTGATCGTGTCGTGGTCAGCATTTTCGTCAACCCTACTCAGTTTTGCCCCGGAGAAGACTTTGATAATTATCCGCGCACCGAACAGGCTGATGCGGAAAAATTAGCTGCGGAAAATGTAGATCTTTTATTCTTGCCGATGTTGGCGGAAATGTACCCGCAGCCCGCTATGGTCAGTCTGACCGTGGGCGAATTGGCGAATCGCTATTGCGGAAATTCGCGACCGGGACATTTTGACGGCGTGGTTACCGTGGTTTGTAAATTATTCAATATGGTGCAGCCGGATTTGGCGGTATTCGGTGAAAAGGATTTTCAACAATTGGCGATTATTCGCCGCATGGTCGCTGATTTGAATATGCCGGTTCAGATTATCGGCGCGCCGTTGGTGCGGGAATCTGATGGTTTGGCGATGAGTTCTCGAAATGGCTATTTAACGGCTGAACAAAGAAAGCTTGCGCCCGTGTTGTACCAATTATTGCAGCGATTGCGGAATGAAATCCTTGATGGACGTGAGGATTGGGATGATTTGCTGGAACAATATCGACAACATTTAAATGCCGCCGGTTTTAAAACGGATTATTTGGCGATTTCCCGGGTTGATGATTTATTGCAAGCTACGCCTAAAGATCATGATTTGGTGATTTTGGCGGCGGCTTGCCTGGGCAAAACCCGATTGATTGATAATCTGCCTTTTCATCGATAAAAATAATATCGATTCATACTCTTTGAACTAATACCTTAGATGAATAAAATCATATTGCTATGGTTTCTATTGTTTCATGCGGCGGCGTCGGCGGGAACAAATCCGCAACAACAAGAAATTCTGGATATTGTTGATAAACTGGAAAGTTATAATCAGCAAATCGCTGCAACTGAAGAAGATGAGGCGATTAATAAGCTGATTGTTCAGCGTGACGCAACTTTGCAGGCCTTGTTATTGCAATTGCAGACCACCAGTGTGGAAAGCTTGCCGGACCTGTCGGACCAAAAGCAACAAAATTTACTGTCATCCCGGATCAATATCAATCAACAACGTGGTCATAAAGTGGCGGTGTTAAGGGATAAGGCGGAGATTGCCGCATTACAAACCCAGCAGGCCGTTAACGATTATTTGCAGTATTTAATTCAGGCTTCCGATCATTACGCGCGTAGCGAAGCCATCATTCAGCACAGCCAGGTAAAGCTTAGCGCCAGCCAGGCCTTAGCTGAACAATTTAAGGTTAAAGAAATTGCTAAAGAAGGGCCGGTTTTCCTGAATTTTGAAAAAAACCTCAGTCGTTTTACGAGAGTTAATGAGACTTATCAAACCATTCTCAAATATGTAATGAGTCGTCCTCGATTAATTGTATCCACCCATTGGTCGCAAAATTTTTCATTATTAAGCGCTATTGCAACGATTAATCGTTTGGACAGCGTTAAAGCCATTAATCAACATCTAATACCCTTTAAAATCGATGTGGGCGGCGTCGGCGTATCCTTGTTAATTGTGTTGCTGGTGTATTTTACCTATCCCTTGTTTATTAAAAGCGCCGGGTGGTTAATTGAACAATATTTGATTGATGACGGCTCCGAGCATCAAACCCTAATCTATCATGAAATCAGGCGACCGGTATGGGTGTTGGTGTTCTTTTTCGGCGTTGATTTAGCCACTTATGCGTTTTTTTATAAAACCGATTTTCGCGCCTCAATCGAAAACATCACTTTTGTGATCTATGCGCTGATCTATATTTGGCTGCTATTCAAAATTCTCGACACCGTGGTATTGGTGCAGATTCAAAAGCTCAGTCGCAAGCATAAAGAGCTGCGCAGAGGCTTGTTTAATTTGGCCGTACAAACCAGCAAAGGCGTCATATTAGTCGCCGCTTTGGCAATCGGTTTGAATCATTTCGGCATCAGCATCACCGCGATTATGTCCACTTTAGGCATAGGCGGCTTGGCGTTCGCATTGGCGGCCAAAGACACCTTATCTAATTTATTCGGCGGCATTACCATTCTTTTCGATGATGTTTACCGAATGGGCGATTGGATCAAAGTCGGCGATGTGGAAGGTACAGTGGCCGATATCGGCTTGCGCAGCACGACCATTAGAACCTTCGATAACGCCTTAATCACCATTCCCAATTCGCAAATATCCATATCCAGCGTCAAAAATTACAACCGCCGGGTGGTAGGGCGCAGAATCAAGTTGTATGTCGGCGTCACCTATGAAAGCAACATGGATGATATTCGCCAGGCGATAGAAGAAATACGGGAAATGTTGTTGAACCATCCTGATATTGCTCACTCCGCTCAAAAACACAATACCCGGCGCAGCCGTAAATTGAAATTAGCCTCCGACGAGGACACTCACGGCATTAAAGCCACCCAATTGGTTTATATGGATCGTTTTAATGATTTTTCCATCGACATTCTGGTGTATTGCTTTTCACGCACAGTGAAATGGTCGGAATGGCTGGCGGTGAAGCAGGATGTGCTATTTGAAATAGCCGAGATATTGCAAAACAATCATCTGGAATTCGCTTATCCGACCGAGGTTAGGATTCAGCGCGTGGAGCAAGGTACTATGCCTTGATTATTGATGGTGAATTGAAATTAATGAGCTCTATATGGGGTTGTTGTTATCGCGCCAAACAGGTATTTTATGTTTTAAATAAGCTGCTTAGTTAGTATGTGATATGGGGGGTAATGCTCCAAGATACAATAAATCCAAATCCAGAGAGGTTTTAGATCAAATTAGAGGGTTAACGACTAAAGATCCAACACATTTTGTCCCTGCTATACAAGAGCTTTGCTCGATGGCTGACTTTTGTTCAGGCTCTTCCAAAAACAGGCGTTAGTGGGGCTACTCGTTGGTTAAATAAGGATATTGTAATCAGCAATTTTAAAGGTTATTTACTTGGAACCAACCATGGGGTATCAGGGCAATATGTACAGGAATAATGGGATGAATTTTGTTACCGACTTAACTGGCGGTTCTGGGAAGAGCAAATCCCTAATAGGTTATTAAGGGTTTGCATAGCTCATAAACCAATTTTCTCAAACCTGTGGTTTGTTAATAGCCATGTAAAAAAAATACTGCTAATTCAGTAAATAAAAGATAAACCATTAAGATTTTCAGATTATTCGCCAAAAATAAAAAAGCCCCTTTTGCATTAAATTACAAAAGGGGTTAAGAGGATGACCTCTGAGCGCCTAGTTGGCTAAACCTGGGGTATCAAGGGCTTGGTTTTCAATTTCCGGGTTTGTGTTTTCAGGTTGAGCCTTGTTTTCTTTTTCCTCCAATGGCGGCAAAGGAGGGGGCGGAGCTAATTTTTGCCCTGCCATTAATTGTTCGATTTGAAATTTGTCTATCGTTTCCCATTGCATTAAAGCGTTCGCCATGTTGTGCAAAATTTGCTCATGATCA
This sequence comes from Methylococcaceae bacterium, assembly GCA_006844585.1. Classification (GTDB taxonomy): domain Bacteria; phylum Pseudomonadota; class Gammaproteobacteria; order Methylococcales; family Methylomonadaceae; genus Methylomarinum. Next base: position 34,367 of record SPJM01000348.1, read on the forward strand.
ATCAAAATTTGTTTGGCTTTTTGATAATTGTCATCGATAATCCGACGAATTTCTTCATCAATCTGTTGAGCAGTTTTTTCCGACATGGATGAAGATTGCCCCCCGAAATAAGGTTGTTGATTCTTGTCGCCATAATCCAGTGGACCTAAACGCTCTGATAAGCCCCATTTGGTTACCATGTCGCGTGCAAATTGAGTGGCTCTTTCAATATCGTTAGATGCGCCGGTGGTGATTTTATTTTTGCCGTAAATAAGTTCTTCCGCCACGCGACCGCCAAAAAGGCTGGCGATTTGACTTTCCAGTTTATCTTTACTGGCGCTGTGAGTATCTTGTTCAGGTAAAAACATGGTGATGCCCAAAGCTCCGCCTCTTGGCATAATGCTGACTTTATAAACCGGGTCATGCTCAGCTAAGAATGTCCCAACAATCGCGTGGCCGGCTTCATGATAGGCGGTCATTAACTTATCTTCTGCCCGCATGATCATGGATTTTTTTTCGACGCCCATGATGATTTTATCTCTCGCTTTGTCGAGATCTTCCATATGGATCAGTTTCTTATTGCCGCGCGCGGCAAATAATGCAGCTTCGTTAATCAAGTTGGCTAATTCTGCTCCGGAAAATCCCGGCGTTCCTCGCGCTAAATCGTGTAGATTGACATCATCGGCTTCCGGCACGTTGTTGATATGAACATTCAGGATTTGTTCCCGGCCTTTAATATCGGGCAGGCCTAATGTGATTTGGCGATCAAAACGTCCTGGTCTAAGTAAGGCTTTATCCAGCACGTCCATACGATTTGTGGCGGCAATAACAATAATGCTCTCATTGCCGCTAAAACCATCCATTTCTACCAAGAGTTGGTTCAGCGTTTGTTCACGTTCATCGTTACCGCCGTGTCCAGCACTACTACTGCGATGTCGGCCAACGGCGTCTATTTCGTCGATAAAGATGATGCAAGGCGCTTGTTCTTTGGCTTGCTTGAATAGGTCTCGCACTCTTGATGCGCCGACCCCGACAAACATTTCGACGAAATCTGAACCCGATAGCGAAAAAAATGGAACTCCGGCTTCGCCAGCGATGGCTTTGGCTAGCAGGGTTTTACCTGTGCCGGGAGGGCCGACCATTAAAATCCCACGCGGAATTTGACCTCCTAACTGTTGATATTTTTCCGGAGCTTTTAAAAAATCAACGACTTCGACTACATCTTGTTTCGCTTCTTCGACGCCGGCAACATCATGAAATTTGATTTTGATTTGATTTTCGACGATCAATTTGGCTTTGCTTTTGCCGAATTGGCCTTGTTGGCCGCTCATGGCGTTTTGCTGTTTACGCATAAAATATATCCAGACAGCGATTAACAGTAATATAGGCCCCCAAGACATCAGGATCTGCATCAAAAATGACGGTGGTTCAGGCTTATTGACATCAATTTCAACCTCGTATTCCAATAATTCATCTATCAACTTGGCGTCGTTTGGATTATAGGTGACGAAAGGTTCACCGTTTCTACGTTTGCCGCTGATTTGGTCATGCTGTATGTCCACCTTGTTAATCATGCCTGTACGCACCGATTCTATGAAATCCGAATAGGAAATTTGATAGTTTTGTTCGCTGCGGAAATTAATTTGCTTAAAAAGTGAAAAAACGGCTATTGCCAGCAATAGCCAAAACGACATTTTGAGAATTTTTTTCATATCAATCTCCAATATGATTGCCTGTTAATTTTCTTTTGAAAAATATTTGAAAAAGTCGGTGTTCGGTTCCAAGAGCATTGTGTCTTGAGTGTTTTCAAAGGATGCTTGATAAGCGTTTAAGCTTCGGTAAAAAGCATAAAATTCAGTATCTTTGCCGTAACTCTTCGCATAAACTTCAGCTGCCTTGGCATCGCCTCTCCCTCTTCTTTGTTCAGCTTGACGAAAGGCTTCTGCGATGATGATGTTCTTTTCTTTATCCGCTTGTGCTTTGATGCGCTCAGCTATTTCCGAGCCTTGAGAGCGAAATTCTCTCGCCACCCGTTCTCTTTCCGCTTCCATACGCCGATAAACTGAAGCGCTGACCTCGTTGGGCAGGTCGATGCGCTTGATGCGGATATCAATCAATTCGATGCCATACTCTTCGGCCATAGGGGCAAGTTTATCCAATAAAACCTTGCGTAGATTGCCGCGATCTTCAGCAACCAGTTCTTTGATGGTGCGTAAGCCGAATTCGCTACGCATGGCGTCCTTTAGAATTTGATCCAAACGAAGATTAGCTTGGAATTCATTACCGCCGACGGTGGTGTAGAAAAGACCGACATTGCCGACCCGCCATTTGGCAAAAGAGTCAACAATGACATTTTTCTTTTCCGATGTTAAAAAGCGTTCGGAGCGGGCGTTTAGCGTTAACACTCTTGAGTCGAATTTATTCACATTGTTGATCAATGGGAATTTAAAATGGATACCGGGTTGATAATCAGATTTTACAATCTCTCCCAATCTGAATTTAATGGCTTTTTCATGCTCGGCCACATAAAAAATCGACATGAAGGCTAAAATGACCGCAGTTAAGCTGGTTGGTAGCAGGATATGAGATGAATTCATGATTTACTCCGGCTGCTTCGAATGGACGATCCATTTTTTCTAAATTGGGAAGCAGAGCGCTTCGCGTTGTTATGGTTGACTGGTTGATTGTTTGGAGTGGTCTGGTTAATGGGGGGCGGTTGCAGATGATTAATGGGAAGATAAAACATACTGTTGCCGCCATCGACATTGACCAGGACTTTATTGGTATTCCGGTATAAGTTTTCTTTGGCTTCCAGATAAAGACGTTTACGGGTGATTTTGGGCGCTTTTTGGTATTCAACTAATAAATGGTCAAAGCGTGCGCTTTCACCTTGCGCTTTAGCAATAATTTCTTCTTCATAAGCTTCTGCCTCCAAGAGCATGCGGCTGGCCGCACCTCTTGCTTTAGGGATGACCTCGTTGGCATAGGCTTGAGCCTCATTGATCAAACGCTGTTTGTCTTCACGCGCTCTAATCGCATCTTCAAAAGCGTTTTGCACCTCTTCCGGCGGTTGTGCGTCTTGTAAATTAACGCTGGCGATTCGTAGACCTGTTTGGTATTGGTCCATCGCATCCTGCACTGCTTGTTTGATTTCACTGACAATTTGGCTGCGCCCTTCAGTGAGGATAAAATCCATATCATTACGCCCGATGACGCCGCGTTCTATACTTTCTGTGACTTGTTTTAATGTGGTTTCATTGGCTTTAACATTAAACAAATAATCCCGGGCATTATTGATTTGATACTGAATGGCTAATCTGACGCTGACAATATTTTCATCTTTGGTCAGCATCAAAGAATCGGGTTGTTCCGAGCGGCCTACGTTTGAACGCAGATTAGTTTTGTAGCCGACTTCGATATAACGTTGTTTTTCAACATTGACTATCCTAACCTCTTCTATTGGATAAGGTATATGCCAATGAGGGCCGGGTAAAGTGGTCTCCAAATAAGCCGAAAAACGGGTAACTACGCCGCGATTGCCTTGATCGACGATATAAATTCCGCTTGCCAGCCATGCCATGAGAAATACTAACGGCGTATATATCAGTAGTTTTTTATGGTGTCGTTCATAGAAAGATTCCACTTTATGGAAGTAATTTTGACTGAAATCTTTAACTTTTTTTTCCCATTCGTCGTCGCTGTTCTGACTGCTTTGAGAGTTATTTTTATTATTATTCCAGGACACTGTTATCTCCTCGTTGCTTGGGTTCTGTATTCTTCTTGTTTACGCTCAATAGCGCTTTCGGTTTACCGAAATAGTGGCGGCGATTGCTTGAATAATGTTGATGCGGGGAAATCGTGGTAAACAACGGAAGCGAATTTTGAGTATTTGGGGTATTATTTCCTTGTACAAAAGAAATTATTTGTACAGGCTTGTTTAACTGTTTGGCTTTTTGTTGCAACCATACGAAGAAAGTAAATAAACAGTCTTTTATCGCACTGGATGGGTTATATTTCCTTTTAATACAGTTGTTTGTAGTTGTCATTTTATGTCTCCTATAGGGCTGTTTAGAATTAAAGAAGAAAAACTTTAAGCAACCCTTGGGTTTTAATTTACAACTATGTACAATGTTTGTCAATGACAAAATTGTACAAACCATAAACATACTATGTATACAATCAAAACAGTTAGCACATTAACGGGCTTGTCGACTGAAACCTTAAGAGCCTGGGAAAGGCGTTATCAAACGATCAAGCCGAAGCGGGATGGCAAAGGGCGTAGAGTCTATTCGCAAGATGAGGTTGAACGGCTAAAGGTGTTGTATAAGGCCACTAACCAAGGTTTTGCTATCAGTAAAATCACCGGTTTGGATATGCTTGAGTTGGAACAATTACTAGCTTCAGGCAAGGCAGGGCAAACACAAGAGCAACAGCAATTTTATTTACAAATCGTCGATGCCTTAATGCATTATCGTATGGATGTTTGTGAAGCTTTATTAAAAAGAGCTATTGTGGCAATGGAGCCGTTGGTTTATGTCGAGGAAGTTTTATTGCCGACTTTACATAAAGTCGGCGATTTATGGCATAACGGCGAAATTTCCATTGCTCAAGAACATTTGTTTTCAGCGACTGTAAAACGTATTTTGATGAGCTTGATTAATGCTGGTTCCTTTAAAATTGCAACATACCCCTCGTTGATGTACGCCACACTGAGCGGCGAACGGCATGAGTTTGGAATATTGACGACCTGTTTATTAGCTGCTTCTAAAGGTTGTACAACACATTATTTGGGTGTTGATCTGCCGGTTGCCGATATGTTAAATGCGATAGAAAATATACAGCCGACGGTCCTGGTTATCAGTTGCATTAATTCCCCCATGAGTGAGTCGATGTCGGCGGAATTGCTTCGGCTAAGGAATGAGGCTCCGGAATCACTAAGGTTTTGGATTGGGGGTAAGGGCGGTGCTTCATTATTAAGTGATAAACAGGAATTGTCGAATAAGTATGTTTACCTGAAAGACCTGACCGGTTATGTATGGCATCTTCAACAATTGATGGGGGCTTTCAGTGGCGAAGTAGGTACTAAGGCGGTCTCAATGGCTAAGGGTTGATATCTCACAGAGGAAAACAACAGGCTTACGTTTTGGAATATTTAAGGGGTGGATTAATGCGTATTATTTTAATTTTACTAATGGTTGCTTTAGGCGGGTGTACATCTATCCCGAAGGGTTTAACAGCGGTTGATGATTTCAATCTGCAACGGTATTTAGGCGAATGGCATGAAATTGCGCGATTAGATCATAGTTTCGAGCGCGGTTTAAGCCGTATTACTGCAGAATATCGTTTGAATGAAACAGGCGGAATTACGGTTATAAACAGCGGTTATAACGATAAATCCGGCGAACGTGAATCGGCTGAAGGGGTTGCTTATTTTATTGACGAGCCGGATAAAGGGAGTTTGGAAGTTTCTTTTTTTTGGCCTTTTTACGGGGGATACCATATTATTGAATTAGATAAGGTGGATTATCAATACGCTATGATTTCCGGCCCGAACCGAGATTATTTTTGGATTTTGGCGCGCAAGCCCACTTTACCTGAGTCCCTTTTAAAGGCTTTAGTTAATAAAGCCAAGATGCTGGGTTTTGAGACAGAGCACTTAATTTATAACGAATTAATGTCAAAGCCATGAAGATATTTTGCACTATGTGATGTCGGCGATACCTTGTTTGTCAATGGGTGGGAATTATCGATCACGGATGATAATAATAAGGTGATTTGCCGTATACTTTTGCTACCGGTTATCCTTAACCTTGGCAGCGCGAAGCATAAACAGGGTTAAATAAACAAGATCAGAGGCGTCTTATTAATTTGACCTCTTTGATTTTTATAGGATTTTAGAGAGTCGATAGGGCGTTAATTTTTCGATAGCTTGTGATAGTTTTGTGATATTTGTTAAATAAAATAAAGCCGTAGTAATTTATTTTTTTGTGACAAGGACAAGACTATGAAAATTTTTCAAAAAAGTTTAAAAAGCGCAGCTATATACTTGGCAGTGGGTATTGGTTCCATTCATGCAGCGCCGGTATCTATTAAAGTAAGCATTGATAATTTGGCGCCTGCCGGTGGTGTTGCATTAACCCCGGTTTGGGTTGGGTTTCATAATGGCAGTTTTGATAGCTATGATCCTGGCGTCGTGAGCTCAGCCGCTTTGGAAGCGTTGGCGGAAGATGGTAACACCGCACCTATCTCTGCTGATTTTGCAGCAACGCCTAATGGTGTTGACGGCGCTATTTTGGGAAATGCGCCTCCTTTAATTCAGTCGGGAATGAGTGGACAGTCGATATTTACCCTGGATGATGGCGGTGATAACCGTTATTTCTCATATGCCTCAATGGTACTGGTGAGTAACGATTATTTTATTGCCAATGGTAATCCGCTTGCTCATGATCTTGCCGCCTTGTTGAGTGGGGCAGTCGATGAAATTAGTTTTTTTATTGGCATGCCCGGCGCTGTTCGTGATGCCGGAACGGAAATTAATGATTTTAGCACCTCAGCGGGTAACGGCTTATTCCCCGGCTTGCCGGCTGGTCAAGGCGCCCCCGGTGTTGGCGTGGATGAAAACGGAGTGGTCACTGCGGTCACAAACCCTTATGCCGGTTTCCTGAATACTCCACCTGGATTTGATTTTTCCGCTCTGGATTTTAGTCAATACCCCAATGGTATCGCGGAAGTAACCATTAGTGCGGTGCCTGTTCCACCATTAGCGGCGATGACTCTCCCCGGATTTGCCTTAGTCTTTGGTGCGATGCGTTCAGGGCGTAGTAAAAAATCCTAAGCCTAAAAATATCAGTATTTAAATCAAAGCAAGCGTATAGTGGATGGCTGGCGTTAGGTAAGGTGCAGTAAATAAACGCCCACGTTGTAGTTTACCTTAGGGGGAGGCTGCACTATTCGCTGATAATTTTAAACGATTTACGAGACAGGGCAAGGTGAGGCACTCCTCACCTACCGGTAAGATTGAAAAGTTTAATGCAAAATAAACATATTTTGATTATTGAAGATAATAGAGACTTGGCGCAATTGCTGGCCATTCACTTGAGAGATCTTCATCATCAGGTTGATTTATGTTTTGATGGTCGTTTGGGACTACAAAAAGCAAGCAGCGTGAATTATGATTTGGTGGTATTAGACTTGATGTTGCCGGGTTGTGATGGCTTGACGATTTGTCAATCTATTCGTGCTCAGGCCGGTTACACGCCTATCCTTATGTTAACCGCAAAGGACACGGAATCAGACCGAGTGCGGGGTTTGGAAACCGGCGCTGATGATTATGTCACGAAACCTTTTAGTGTGATTGAATTATTGGCGCGCATTAAAGCGATTTTTCGTCGCGCCGATGCGTTGGAATTTCATGCCGTTTCTGATCCTCTGCAAAAAATGAGGTACGGCGCTTTGCATGTGTGCCCGGAAAAACGCACGGTTAACATTCATGATCAGACGGTTGAATTGACAGCTAAAGAGTTTGATTTACTGTTATTTTTTTGTCAACATCCCGGTCGGGTTTATTCGCGCAGTGAGCTACTCGACCACGTTTGGGGGTATGGTCATGATGGATATGAACATACGGTTAATTCCAATATCAATCGATTAAGAGTCAAAATAGAAGATAATCCCAAGCAACCCCGTTATATTCAGACCGTATGGGGTGTGGGGTATAAATTTTCAGGTACGAAAAGCGATGTTTAAGACTTTGTTTGCAAAACTAACCCTGAGTTTATTGTTTATTTTCATTTTGTTGAGTGTTATGACGATTTCCGTGACGTTTATTGCGACGGGTTTGTATCAACAAGAGGTCATGCAAAAGCTCAATAGTGAAGTCGCCGGACATATCGTCAAGGAAATTGAAATATTGCAGGATGATCGCATCAATCATCCGGCGCTGCGAAAACTATTTCATTCTTTGATGATATTAAACCCCAGTCTTGAAATTTATCTGCTTGACCATGAAGGTTATATTCTCGCTTTTTCGGCGCCGCCCTGGAAGGTGGTTCGGTTAATGGTCGATACAGACCCGATTAAACGCTATTTTACCCAGAAAAATTTTATCCCCATTCAAGGCGATGATCCGCGCGATATGGAAAAAACCAAAGTTTTTTCAGCCGCCAAAGTAGCTTTTAAAGATAAGCCTGACGGATATCTGTATGTGATTCTCGGCGGCGAAGAATATGATTCAATTGAGGAACGAATCAAAGGCAGTTATATTTTATCACTTAGTTTAATTATCACCGCAGTAGGGCTTCTGATTGCCTTTATGGTGGGTGTGTTATTGTTTGCCGCGCTGACTCGGCGATTAAAGCGGTTAACTTACGTCATTGCTGAATTTGAACAAAATCCGCAGATCATTCCCGACTTTCCAGCGGTGCGCGTCCGGGGAGATGAAATCGACCAGCTTACCGGCAGATTCCAGTCCATGGCGGGGAAAATACATCACCAGCTGGATGATTTACAAACTACCGACCACTTGCGCAGAGAGTTGGTGGCCAACGTTTCGCATGATTTACGAACACCATTGGCAACTTTACAGGGCTATATAGAAACCTTGCTCATCAAAGAGGTGACTTTAAGCGAGCAGGAGCGGCGAGAATATTTACAAATTGCGATCCGGCATTGTACCCGCTTGAATAAACTGGTTGCCGAGTTATTTGAGCTGGCCAAGCTGGATGCCAGTGAAACACGGCTAAAACCGGAAATTTTTAATCTTGTTGAACTGGCCGAAGATATTGTTCAAAAGTTCTTATTGAGTTTGCGCAAAAAAAACATTCAATTAACCCTGGATTATGCATCGACAGAGCTTTTTGTCTATGCCGACATCAGTTTGATAGAAAGAGTGCTGGAAAACTTATTGGAAAACGCCTTGCGTTTTGTGCCTGACAATGGCGCTGTGGTGATTGCGTTAGAGGCGGCTGAGCAACAAGTTCAAATCAAAGTGATTGATAACGGCATGGGTATTCCTGAAACCGAATTGCCTTATATTTTTGATCGTTTTTTTCAATTAGAAAAAAATCGTAACATCGAGTCTAACCACAGTGGGTTAGGCTTGTCCATCGTCAAGAAAATTATTGAACTTCATCATTCTTTTATTGAAGTGAGTAGTAAGCCCGGTGAGCAAACCCAGTTCACCTTTTCGTTGCCGGTGAATCCGCTTTGATCCAAACCCGTTCCCGGAGAGGAATGGGGAACTCATCCCCATTCCTAGGCGCTTATTATTCTGCAACTTTATAAACCCAATTTATGTAATATCCAGGGTCCCAGCCGAATTTACCGCCGATGACAAAGCCATCGTCAGCGGTTAAAGGAATAGTAATTTCGGTAAAGCTATAATCATCAATACTGCCTTCGAAACGCCCGTTTTCAGAGTTATAGGGTAAATTCCGATTAAGTAAATAAACATCCGTTTCATCTAAATATTGATTTGAGTAACCCGTATTCAGGTAATAAACAAAGCCCCTGTTAAGGTAACTTCCAGGGATGAAGCCTTCGGCTACCGCATCTATTTTTAATGCGGGCAGGGTTTCGCCAGCGGTAATGTTTTCCGGGGGCGCTTCGAATTGAAAGGTTGCTGAATAATCAGCGATAAGGTTATTTGCGTAATTGGTTTCGACATAATTAAAGACGGCTTGGTTATGGTTTAAATAATAAGACGTTGTCCATTCGTTGCCGCTGCCTGATCGAGGATATTCCCCGCAAATTTCGGTTGAAGTCTCGGTGGCGTCTTCGCAAATGTCGCCGGTATTTCCGTTGTATTTGGATAATACAATTTTATCCAACACCAGAGTGGGAGCCTTGACTTCAAATTTCACCGTCGCTGTGTTTTCAAGCTCACCGTCAGAGACGGAAAATTGAATGCTGTCTTCGCCCAGATAATCGCTGTCTGGATAATAATATCTCAAGCTTCCGGAACCGCTTAAACGACCATGTTTGGGTTGTTCGGTGATTTGATAAGTCAGCGGGGGGCAAACTATATCCGGAGTTATCGCATCACAGTCCATATCATCGGCGTGGAGTTCAAAAGCGACTCGGACATTCGGCCTGACCAGCTCAGAAGAGTCATGCGCCATCGGGGCCGTGTTGCGTAATAAGCCATGCACTGAGCCTTTAGGTTTGATGAAACGATTGAGAGCATCCGGGGTAAGCGCATAAGGGTTGGAAAATAGGGTAACTAACCGTTCGCTATTAACGTCACTGAATTTGTGTTTTTTTAGGATGATGGCTTCCAATAATTCAGACCAGGCGGCTTTAGCGTCAAATTCCTCAACCTCATATGCGCTTTTGGAAATTTGAGCAGCTCTTAATAGGGCTGCCACTAAAGCGATTTTTCCGGCTTTATTTTTTTCTTCGCCCTCAGCTTCCGGGTAGTCTTCAACCGCTTTTTCTGCGCCTTCCCGGATTTTAGAATATTTTTTAAAAAAATCATCAATGACTTTTTCTTTACTCTGACTGTTGTCTCGGTCATCCTCAATGATGGAAAAAGCGTTAAAGTCCGGGGTTAGCTTTGTTTCTGTATTGTCGACAATGTGCGTGGGTTCCTGAAAATGTCCTGCTAAGACGGCATCAATGATTTGCGCCATTGAATATCCGTAATCCACCGATTGAATGATGGCCATTGCGCTATCTACGCCTTCCGGGAATTGCGCCAGTAGTTTATCGCTGATTTGTTGCCCGGTGGGCGTTAGCTTCCAAATAGTGGACCATAAATAGAAAGGCGAGGATAGAGGGGGATTGCCGGTCTCGGTGGCCAGTAAATAAAAGGTATAAGTATCGCCCGGCAGCATTTTGAGCGGGATATCGTTAAGCAGGCTTTCGTTAATGCGTCTGCTATTACTTCGCCAGGGTGTTAAGCCATTTTTGAACGATTGCAGCGCGCCGGTTTCAGTGATCAGCATTAAATCATCGCCAAAAATCTCGGGGGCGGTCAGGCCTAAATAAAAATCCATTGAACTGAAGAATGAATTGCTGCGTAGCGTTAAAGTCAAGTCGCCGCTTTCATTTGCAGCCTCATTAACAGCAATCGGGCGGGCTAGTTCAGGATTATCATGAGTTGTCGTCTTAGCCACAGCTTCATAGGGGGCAATAATTTTGATCTGATCCGGAGCCGAGATTCGCGCTATTGCCGCGCCGGGTAAAAGTAAGCTGCATATGATCGATAAAATGGCAAATTTGAAACCATTGCAGCTATAATGGCATGCGTTGCTTGTTTTCGGGTTTGTATAGAACATGGCAAGCCTCCCTCTGTATATGATTGTTTTCTTATATACTGCGCTTTTTAGGCTTTTCTGACTTGATCTCGGTCAATAATTCAGTTGGTTTTGTCAGGAAAAGTTAAGAATTAGCCGTCATGTGGTTGACAGATTGGCTGTGTTTGCCGTATCATCCCAGCTCTTTTTTTATCCGTTTTTGTTCAATATTAAATAAGGCTGTAGGCAAATGAAAAGAACTTATCAACCCAGTAAAATCAAACGTGCAAGAACTCATGGTTTTCGCGCTAGAATGGCGACTAAAAGCGGTCGCAAAGTGCTGAATGCGCGTAGAGCAAAAGGTCGCGCTTCTTTAACCGTATAATTGTTGGCGGAAAAATTTGGTTTCCCCGGTCAGCTGAGATTAAGGACGCCGGCTGATTATAAAAACGTATTTGCAAATCCGGTCAGGTCGGCAGATAAATATTTTACCCTGTTGGCGGTAAGAAATGACTTGGCGCATCCCCGGCTGGGTTTAGCGATTGCAAAAAAAACGATAAGAAAAGCAGTTACAAGGAATGAATTAAAAAGAACTGTCAGGGAAACTTTCCGATTGCAGCAACAAGATTTAATAAATATAGATATTGTTGTATTGGCAAGGAAGGATGCAGCAGACGCACCTGCGGTTGTTTTAAGGAAGTCGTTGGATAAACATTGGCGTAAATTAATGAATCGATGCCGGTCATAAATGCGCCCGAAAACCTTTCATGATGATTAAGCATTTTCGTTTCCAAAAGGACTGAAAATGCTTATGGCTTTAAAAGCCGACATTGAATGGGTTATCGCCTCCTGGCAACCGTGGCCGCGCGAAGTAAAACTCCCCTCCCTATACAGCAACACATCCAATTCTTGTCTGTTCCAAGGATAAGTTTGGAATCACCCGTAAAGACCTTAATTATAAGCCGGAAAACATTGACAACTTAACTGTCCCGGAAAAATTGGTAAATAACAATGGATAACCTAAGATTCGTCCTCATCATGGCTTTCGTGATGATTAGTTTTTTGATTTGGGAAGCATGGCAAATTGATTACGGACCTAAACCTGTACAACCCATCATCTCTGAAACGCCAACGGTTAGCGACCCAAGCGGCGACTTGCCGGTAACTGCTGATAATCAAATTGTTGACGACGGTGAAAACAGTGCAGAGGGCGTCCCATTAAAAACCATCCCTACCGGTAAAATCATCACCATCAAAACGGATGTGCTTGCATTGGAGCTGGATACTAAAGGCGGCACCCTGCTTAATCTGGATTTATTGCAATATCCGCTGGAAAAGAAAAATACCGTTGTTCAAAAAATCTGGGATACTATCGGCATGGAAGCGCAGCCGGTCGATACCTCGCCGGTCAGACTTTTTGACGGTAGCAAAGAAAAACTATTTTTGGCGCAAAGCGGCTTAATTGCCTCAGCGGGCAGCGCAGGCGCGCCGGATCATCATGAGAATTTCACCAGTGAGCAAGATGCTTATGAAATGCATCTGGGTGAAGATACGTTAAATGTGCCGGTGACCTGGACGAATAACCAAGGTTTGACGGTTACTAAAAACTATGAGTTCACCCGCGGCAGTTACAATATCAAGGTGACCCAAACAATCAGCAACCAAAGCGGACAAAGCTGGGTGGGCAGACAATATAATCAATTGTTGAGAGTGCCTTACACGGATAAAAAAGACAACAACTTTATCCGCACTTTTGCCGGCGGTGTTATTTATACTCAGGAAGAGAGATACCAAAAAATTGAATTTGAAGATATGGCCGAGGAGAACCTGGCCGTTGAAACGCAAGGCGGCTGGACCGCCATGAGTCAGCATTATTTTGCGTCAGCCTGGGTGCCGCCTGCGGATCAAATCAATTCTTTCTACACCAAAGAGTTAAGTGATTGGCGTTATGTTATCGGCTCTTATTCGCCGGCCGTCAGCGTTGCTGATAATTCACAACACAGTTTCCATTCTCAGCTTTTCGCCGGTCCGAAAATTCAGCCGGAAATGGAAAAAATTGCTGAAGGCTTGGAATTAACCGTCGATTATAGTTTTTTGACTGTTGTCGCCAAACCGATTTACTGGTTGTTGAATAAATTTCACACTCTGATTGAAAACTGGGGTGTGGCGATTTTGTGCGTAACTTTTTGTATTAAATTGCTGTTTTTTCCGCTTTCCCAGGCCAGTTATCGCTCCATGGCGAAAATGCGCAAAATTCAGCCTAAGCTGAAAGCGCTGCAAGAAAAATACAAAGATGACAGACAACGTTTCAATACTGAAATGATGGCCATGTATAAGCGGGAGCAGGTGAATCCGCTCGGCGGCTGTTTGCCGATTATGGTGCAGATTCCAGTGTTCATCTCCTTGTACTGGGTATTGGTGGAAACCGTTGAATTGCGTCAGACAGAATTTGCCTTATGGATCCAGGATTTATCGGCGCAAGACCCGTTCTTTATTCTGCCGCTTTTGATGGGCTTGACCATGAAGATTCAGCAAAGCTTGAATCCGCCCCCTATTGATCCTTTACAAGCGAAAGTAATGAAAATGTTCCCGATTGTTTTCACGGTATTCTTTCTGTTTTTCCCTTCAGGATTGGTTTTATACTGGGTTTGCAATAACACCCTTTCGATTCTGCAGCAATGGTATATCACCCGTCAGATCGAAGCGGGTAAATAAGCAATCTTGAATCAGGCTTCTCAAGATACGATTGCAGCAATCGCAACGCCGCCGGGTAACGGCGGCGTTGGCATTATTCGCATATCCGGCGCATTGGTTTTAAAAATCGCCGAACAAATCTGCCCAAAAAGCTTAAAACCCAGACAAGCACACTTCACAGACTTTCTCGACGCCGAACAAAATCTGATTGATACCGGCATCATTCTCTTTTTTCCGGGTCCTGCTTCCTATACCGGCGAAGATACCCTTGAACTACAAGGCCATGGCGGCGCCGTAGTTTTGGATATGCTGTTGAAGCGAGTGTTGTCTTTAGGCGCGCGGCTGGCTAATCCCGGCGAATTTACCGAAAGAGCCTTTCTTAACAATAAAATGGATTTGGCGCAAGCGGAAGCCGTCGCCGACTTAATTGAAAGCAGTACCGAACAATCGGTGCGGTCGGCGCAAAAATCCATGCAAGGCGTCTTTTCCGAACAAATCCATGAATTGGTCGATGAACTGATTGAGCTGCGCATTTATATCGAAGCGGCGATAGATTTTGTTGAAGAAGAAATAGACTTTTTAGGCGATGGCGTTGTCGCCAATAGAGTTCAAAATATCTATGACAAAACCACGCAAATTTTGAAAACGGCCTGTCAAGGCCGTTTATTGCGCGATGGCATGACTGTCGTTTTGGCGGGCAAACCGAATGCAGGCAAATCCAGTTTACTGAATGCATTATCGGGCTACCAAGCGGCGATCGTTACCGATATACCCGGCACCACCCGCGATGTTCTCAAAGAACGCATCCAAATAGACGGTATGCCGCTGCATATTATTGACACCGCCGGTTTGAGAAGCAGCGAAAATGCGGTTGAGCAAGAAGGGATTAAACGCGCTCATGCAGAAATCGAAAAAGCCGATAAAATTTTGCTGCTGATTGAAAGCCAAAACCCGGAAATCAACTCCATACTGAAAACATTGCCCCCTGACGCCAGCATTACCAAAGTTTACAACAAAATCGACCTGCTCGGAATAGAACCGGAAATGGTTGAAAATGAATATGGCGCGCAAATTTATTTATCGATTAAGACCGGGCAAGGGATGGACTTGTTGATTCAGCATTTAAAAGACAGCGTTGGCTATGAAGCGGCGGCGGATGATGTATTCATTGCCCGGCGCAGGCATATTGAAGCCTTGGAAAAGGCGCAACAAGCCATTGTTAATGCGCAAAAGCAATTGCAGCACAAGGCCGGAGAGTTGGCGGCGGATGATTTGCGGCAAGCGCAAAATAGTTTGGCGGAAATTACCGGTGAATTCAGCTCTGATGATTTGCTGGGCAAGATTTTTTCGTCTTTTTGTATTGGTAAATAATGTAAAAATAGCATGACTCACTGACATTAGCGCCGATGACGGGGGTGTCAAAGAGGACGTTGGCGTCACCTCGGCTGACAACAGTGTCAGCTCGGTTCTTTGATATAAAGGCTTGAAGGTTAAAGGGTTTTTTCGGTTTAATTACATTAAAAAGAATTAACTTAATGATAGGTTGTTGATTTACAGACATGAAAATGGATGGCCAAATCCATCGGTCAATAATGAGAGTTTGTAAATAGTGGATTTTGTGTTTTGTGAACTACATCACGCATGTTGGCATTAAATATGCCTAAGTAAGAGATGAGGTTAGGAATAACGGGGGGAACTTCTTAACAATTCATCTTTTCATATTAGGAAATTGCCATGAAAAAATTACTTTCTTTAGCTGCATTAATTTTTTGTCTTTATACCAACGAGGTTATTGCTTTTCAAGGCGATCAGGTTGAAGCGGCAATGATTAAAAAGGGTTTGGACTATCCTTTGATTGACTTCATGGTTGAGGGAGACTTCGACGGAGGGTGTCGGCATTTAATTCAAAAGCTGGGCAATACATATCTCGAATTAGACAAAACAACTGAAATTGTTAATGCTGCGCAGGATTCCTTTTTCCCCACCTTGGCCGAAGGCTATTATGACATTGTAATACCTGAGTTTGAAAGCATGTCGGTTTCAGCCAACACACAAGCTCGTTTTATGAATGTCAGCACAAAAGCCTATCAATTAAATGAATATTTGCATCGGAATCCTAGCCGCGCACCGGGCAAATTGGCAGAATGGGTGCATAAAATCGCTCAGCCTTTTCCGGGGCTTCCGCTCAGTCTAGCTTTTTTCGCAATGTGTATTGTTTTCGGCAGAAAGAAAGTTGAATCTGAGATAGCTTTACATCAGTAGTAAAATGAAGTGAGCAAATAACGGAGCTTTATTTTGTTCAAGTAGATGTGATTGTTAGTAGTTTCTGCTATCATTTCCCCGTTATATTTGTCCAAAAATGAAAACATTAGGGAGGTAATCATGGCGCAAATAAACGATGTAGCTAAATGCTTCTTGTATTTGGATGATACGAATGAAGGTGATGGTCTTTCAAATTTAAAGCTACAAAAGTTAGTCTATTATGCTCAAGGGTTTTATAGTGCTATTTTTGGAAAAGCTTTATTTAGCAATGATATATCTGCTTGGACTCATGGCCCTGTTGTGCAAACCTTATATCATTCATATAAAAAATATGGTAGCAATAGAATACCTATTCCAACCGACTTTGACCCAAGCTCGCTTGAAAAGGAAGAGTTTGAATTAATTGAAGAAGTTTTTGAAGTATTTGGTCAGTATTCCGCTTGGAAGCTACGAAATATGACTCATGAAGAAAGTCCGTGGTTAAATCATGAGGTAAACGCAGAAATTATTCCGTTGACTGAAATTACTGACTATTTTAAAACCAGACTTAATTAAATGGCAAAGCCTAGAAGGATTAAAGGCAAATTTGGCAAACAAGGGAGCTTGGTTAAATCTCAAGAGCCTATTAATTATGATGAAAACCCGCCAGTTTTTTCACTAGAAAAGCTTCAGTCAGGGAAATATTGTTTATCTTCTCTTGATCAAGAAAATAAAGCGAAATTTGCAGATGCTATTTTTCGTAGAAAATCGATAACTTGGAATCAAATTAAGCAACAAGATCGGCATGGATTGGGAACAGAAAAAATTCCGAAAACTCAAATAAAAGCCCCGATTCCAAGATTCATCACCGAAGATTTTGAATCTTTTCTGGTGTTCAGATATAACGGACACAAGCCTATGGTTGGATACAGGCAAAGAGACATATTTTTTGTTTTGTGGTTTGATCACGATTTCACGCTATATGACCACTAACATTGAGGATAAAATTTAAAACATCCGTACGAAATCCTTAACCAAGCGTTCTTTTTCTTCCCCGGCGTTTTGTAATTGTTCGAATAATTTAATGGCCTGATTCGGTGAAATATAAGCATAGGCTCCGTAACCTTTGTGGATAAGAAACATATCGTGTAAATACTCGATAAATGCAAGACGTTGCTGAGCCAATTCAGACATGATAATGAAGTCCTTGCTAAAAAGTTAATAATCACTCTATCAAAAAAATAAAACAATAATGTGAAAACGGCGGCAAAAACACATAATGCCGCTATTTCACAGCTAAAACAGCGTCCGTTGAGTGATTCTTGGCTTGTGGCGGATGATTTGAGCAGTTAATCTTATGCTAAAGTCACTGAATGGAGGTGTGTTATGTCGTCAAACCAAAATATAGCCGATGAAACCGCCAGCGGTGAATATCCGATCTAGCCGTTCAATGCCAACTCGTTGAATCCGGAAAACAATCAATAAATGCTTGACCTGTGAGCGGCTCATAGGTTTAACATCAGAGTCAGGAAGTTAAAAAAGGAGCGGTTGATATGTTGTATCAAGTAAAAGATTTAGCCAAGCTTTGCAAAGTGCCGCCCGATACGGTGCGCCATTACACGCGAATCGGTTTGTTAAAACCGGAGCGCGATCCCGAAAACGGCTATTTTCAATATCACATCAGCGACTCCAGACGACTGGAATTTATTAAAAAAGCCAAAAGTCTGGGCTTTAGTTTAAAAGAGATAGAACATATCTTAACCGAGAGTCGAAAAGGAAAATCGCCGTGTCCGATGGTGCGTGAAATAATCAGTCAGCGCATACAAGAGAATCGGGTGCATTTGGAGCAATTAATGGAATTGCAATTGCGCATGGAACACGCGCTGGCGAGTTGGGAAAAAATGCCGGACGGCGCGCCTAATGGCGAGCATATATGTCATCTCATCGAATCAGCGGGTAACAGTTGATTCATGAATTTTTGAGTTGACGGCAAGGCATTGATACCGGCTCAATCAAAATCAAGCGTAAGCTTGCCAAATTATGAGGGCTAAGACTATGAATATTCTAAGCAAAGTAATCAACCCCGTCATTTACTCAATCATATTAAGCATTGTGATGTATACGGCGGCGTATGCCGACGCGCCGCATGCCGTATTAGCACTAGAACACGCCATTAGCGCATCAGTACATGGCGAACAAGGGCATGCTGATGAATGTAAACAACATTTGGAAGAAGCGATGAAGCATGCGCGAATGAGTGAAAAACAACATGCGACAGCGCATAAACATGCAACCGAAGCCGTTAAACACCTGAAAAAAACCGCCTATCAAAAAGGCATGGATCACACCATGACCGGCATTTATTCTAATGAAGCGTTAAGACATGCTAAATCCGCCGAAAAAGCACACGCAGAAGTACACGAGCATGTATCCACCGCCCTGAAACATTTTACCAAGGTGAAAAAACACTCAAAAGCCGGTCATAACGACCAAGCGATGGAACATTTACAAGAAGCCATAGAACATTTGGAAGATGTACTTTAAGCGTGGAAAAAACAGAATGACTTGATTGTTGGTAATTACGGCATTCCCATGAGGTTAGTGGGAATGCCGGTATGACGACTTAACTTAATGGCAGTGATACAGAGAGGTTGTGAAAATATTTGATGAAGGAAGGAGTTCGCAAGCTTACCCACAATCTAAGCATTCATCTAACAAATCGCCGGATTTTTATAAAAACTTTTTCTAGGCTGCCTGTGCGGCAGTGAACGGATTATGCTGTGTCGTGAGCTGATCTTGTACTTTCTAAGCTGCCTGTGCGGCAGTGAACGAAAATGCGCTTCCGGAACAATTCAAAGAACATTTCTAAGCTGCCTGTGCGGCAGTGAACAATCTTAATGGGTGGTCGTTCACGGGAACCTCGTTTCTAAGCTGCCTGTGCGGCAGTGAACAGTATTCAGGAGGATTTTAACGACATAACAGATTTCTAAGCTGCCTGTGCGGCAGTGAACACAGCAAAATAGCCCCGCACATTGATATTAAATTTCTAAGCTGCCTGTGCGGCAGTGAACAATTGATCCGTGATGGTTTGCGCCCAGCGCTTGTTTCTAAGCTGCCTGTGCGGCAGTGAACTTATTGTTGTAGATAAATGCGAGCCAAGAGATTTTCTAAGCTGCCTGTGCGGCAGTGAACTGAATCGCTAGACCAACTTTATAAAGAATACGTTTCTAAGCTGCCTGTGCGGCAGTGAACATTTTAAAACGTATTCAGCAACAATATCATCATTTCTAAGCTGCCTGTGCGGCAGTGAACACCCCACCCCCTACAGCCACGCGGCTTAAGATTTTCTAAGCTGCCTGTGCGGCAGTGAACGGGAAAACAAGTGATGATTTGAGTTGTGGAATTTTCTAAGCTGCCTGTGCGGCAGTGAACTACTGCGTGATCTGCAAAAAAAACGTTACTTTTTTCTAAGCTGCCTGTGCGGCAGTGAACTTGACTCGACGGCTTTAATAAATTCCTTGCTATTTCTAAGCTGCCTGTGCGGCAGTGAACGTAACCGCCAATGGCTCCGCATTCGATTGGACTTTCTAAGCTGCCTGTGCGGCAGTGAACGCCGTCAGACGACTCAATGCCGCCGCCTGATATTTCTAAGCTGCCTGTGCGGCAGTGAACAAGTTGTGAGTCGGTCGGCGGCTAGCCTGATTTTTCTAAGCTGCCTGTGCGGCAGTGAACAAGTTGTGAGTCGGTCGGCGGCTAGCCTGATTTTTCTAAGCTGCCTGTGCGGCAGTGAACGCTTGTCATCCAGAAACTCAACAACAGTCACCTTTCTAAGCTGCCTGTGCGGCAGTGAACACTTGATTGTGGTGGCTGCGCGTCCGTCGATGTTTCTAAGCTGCCTGTGCGGCAGTGAACGCTTTTGGCTTGCTAGTTGACAGTTTAGCAAATTTCTAAGCTGCCTGTGCGGCAGTGAACACAAAGCGAAACTTACGTTAACCAAAACTCCCTTTCTAAGCTGCCTGTGCGGCAGTGAACGTGTTTGCGTTATCACAGTTAAATCGGAATTTTTTCTAAGCTGCCTGTGCGGCAGTGAACAAAATCATGCCGCAGGCCTGCCGGAATTAACCTTTCTAAGCTGCCTGTGCGGCAGTGAACTGTGCCGGACGCCTTGCTGGCTGTTCCGTGAGTTTCTAAGCTGCCTGTGCGGCAGTGAACTGAAAACGCGCAAATCGAACTAAAAAAAGTGCTTTTTCTAAGCTGCCTGTGCGGCAGTGAACACTTGGGTTAATCGCTTCACGTCGTCAATGCTTTTCTAAGCTGCCTGTGCGGCAGTGAACTCTAAGCGCCTGAACTATTTCTGTTAATCCTTTTTCTAAGCTGCCTGTGCGGCAGTGAACATTTTCCGGGGTTCGGCTTCAACGGTGTTAATTTTCTAAGCTGCCTGTGCGGCAGTGAACTAAGCGCGATTAACGCTCTGGCCGATAGCGTCTTTCTAAGCTGCCTGTGCGGCAGTGAACAAGAAAGGTGACGGGGTTAAAGCGATTACTGCTTTCTAAGCTGCCTGTGCGGCAGTGAACTATCAGCTATTCAATACGCGAGTTATCAAAACTTTCTAAGCTGCCTGTGCGGCAGTGAACAGCAGATAGCTCGCCGATTAATTGCAGCCAATTTTCTAAGCTGCCTGTGCGGCAGTGAACATTGCTAAAAGCGGCATGAGTATCAGGAAAACTTTCTAAGCTGCCTGTGCGGCAGTGAACAGCATGCAGCGGTACGCCTGCATAATGCATCATTTCTAAGCTGCCTGTGCGGCAGTGAACGTAATCGATTAACAAAATTAGCATGTGCTCTTTTTCTAAGCTGCCTGTGCGGCAGTGAACAAGTTGGTTTTACTCATTCATTATCAATAATATTTCTAAGCTGCCTGTGCGGCAGTGAACGATCACAAATGGACGTTTAATAATAATTATACTTTCTAAGCTGCCTGTGCGGCAGTGAACGTGTAGGCGAGGCTCTGGCCTGATAACGCGATTTTTCTAAGCTGCCTGTGCGGCAGTGAACTAGCGCCTGCTTTCGTTAATGTGGTCAATTTTTTTCTAAGCTGCCTGTGCGGCAGTGAACGCAACGGGGGATGGAGCTAAGTTTTTTCCGTTTTTCTAAGCTGCCTGTGCGGCAGTGAACTGGGTTGGATTTATGCCCCCATTTGCCATCTGTTTCTAAGCTGCCTGTGCGGCAGTGAACCCACACAAATTGCATTTAACGCACGGGGAGACTTTCTAAGCTGCCTGTGCGGCAGTGAACAACAGCGATTTTTTCGTCCATTGAATCGCCCATTTCTAAGCTGCCTGTGCGGCAATGAACTGAATCATGCTCTTCCAATTACAACCAAGCATTTTCTAAGCTGCCTGTGCGGCAGTGAACCCATCAAATACGCTTGCCGCATGGCATTCAAATTTCTAAGCTGCCTGTGCGGCAGTGAACGCCGCGGGGATTATTCCCGACAGCATGCAAGTTTTCTAAGCTGCCTGTGCGGCAGTGAACTCTTTTCCATGGTGATTCCTGATTTAGTTAATTTTCTAAGCTGCCTGTGCGGCAGTGAACTAACCAATCTTTTCTTCCAGCTTGGATAAACCTTTCTAAGCTGCCTGTGCGGCAGTGAACTGAATTAAAGTCTGCTTTATCTGAGTTGGACATTTCTAAGCTGCCTGTGCGGCAGTGAACTAACTGGTTCGGTGTCATCTCAAGCATGGCTTCTTTCTAAGCTGCCTGTGCGGCAGTGAACCCATTGACGTATTGATCAAAATAAAAACCGCTTTTCTAAGCTGCCTGTGCGGCAGTGAACGTTTATATCGTTCCTATGCTAAATCGAGAAAATTTCTAAGCTGCCTGTGCGGCAGTGAACAATCAAAACTGATCCAAATAAAGGGATTATTCTTTCTAAGCTGCCTGTGCGGCAGTGAACAAGCAGATGATGACGCCGCCGCCGGTGAGCCTTTTCTAAGCTGCCTGTGCGGCAGTGAACTCCAGCCTTGCAACAACCTTGAAGACGCAATTTTTCTAAGCTGCCTGTGCGGCAGTGAACATGAACCCTGTCCGTTTCCGGGGTGGTGAGCTTTCTAAGCTGCCTGTGCGGCAGTGAACTGTGCAATCGTCAGCGAGTTTAATCGGGGTGGCTTTCTAAGCTGCCTGTGCGGCAGTGAACAAAAACCGCTACAATCATTGGCGTTAACGAGCTTTCTAAGCTGCCTGTGCGGCAGTGAACGGCCTGGGAGGTTGTGGGCAGAATACCAAGCGATTTCTAAGCTGCCTGTGCGGCAGTGAACGGCAAAAATGGCCGGGTTAATCAGCGCCCTAAATTTCTAAGCTGCCTGTGCGGCAGTGAACGGGGTCGTGATTCAATGGGGTCGGACACCTTTGTTTCTAAGCTGCCTGTGCGGCAGTGAACCTCTGATTGATTTTTCTAGTAGTCGCATTTCTTTTCTAAGCTGCCTGTGCGGCAGTGAACTTCTCCGCGGATGAGGCGCTGGCGATGGGATTGTTTCTAAGCTGCCTGTGCGGCAGTGAACAATGAGGTACGGATAACCAAACATACAAACAAATTTCTAAGCTGCCTGTGCGGCAGTGAACACCGTCTTGCTCAAACGGTTTTTTTCCGTACTTTTCTAAGCTGCCTGTGCGGCAGTGAACAGTTTTCAATTGAATGAATACCTGTACTGTTATTTCTAAGCTGCCTGTGCGGCAGTGAACCATATGATGAGCGCGGTGGCCGATTCAATCACTTTCTAAGCTGCCTGTGCGGCAGTGAACCAGCTATTAATAATCAGACAAATGAATTAAGTTTTCTAAGCTGCCTGTGCGGCAGTGAACAAGTCGGTTGATTCTGTGATTGATTCAATCACTTTCTAAGCTGCCTGTGCGGCAGTGAACTGGAACGCCAGGATATTCGCGATGAAATAGAGTTTTCTAAGCTGCCTGTGCGGCAGTGAACTGATCGCCGCCACCGGCGTTACCCTAAACAAATTTCTAAGCTGCCTGTGCGGCAGTGAACATTATAACGATACGCCTAAAGATTCCTTAAGCTTTCTAAGCTGCCTGTGCGGCAGTGAACCCGTTTTAGCAGACATTGTTGAATTATTAAATTTTCTAAGCTGCCTGTGCGGCAGTGAACATAGAGCGCGTGAGTTGGCGAGACGTGCTCAATTTCTAAGCTGCCTGTGCGGCAGTGAACTGCGGCGGACATCGAAACGACCGAAGACCAGTTTTCTAAGCTGCCTGTGCGGCAGTGAACTGCTGAGTTTGTTAACTCGGCAGCTAATGATTTTTCTAAGCTGCCTGTGCGGCAGTGAACTGCCAAGATCACCACCTCGCCATCAATATGCATTTCTAAGCTGCCTGTGCGGCAGTGAACAAAACAGGCTGGTTCATGAGGTGTTTGTTAACTTTCTAAGCTGCCTGTGCGGCAGTGAACCAAGCGTAGAGTAACGATAGCATTCGATTAGCTTTCTAAGCTGCCTGTGCGGCAGTGAACAAACAGTGACAACACTGCACGTCTGTTCTAACTTTCTAAGCTGCCTGTGCGGCAGTGAACATGGCAAAGAGCAAACTTTCTTTAGCTTGATCTTTCTAAGCTGCCTGTGCGGCAGTGAACTGTTAGGCAAGGAAAAGGCAGTCATGAGATTTTTTCTAAGCTGCCTGTGCGGCAGTGAACTAAATATATCAGGTTTGGCTTAGGCGAATCAGTTTCTAAGCTGCCTGTGCGGCAGTGAACAAAACAATGGAATTTTCCGCCAGTATCCGAGTTTTCTAAGCTGCCTGTGCGGCAGTGAACACATCAAAAAATATTTAATGGTGTCGGGTGTTTTTTCTAAGCTGCCTGTGCGGCAGTGAACATTGATTGATACGCCTGACACGTCTGTTTTTGTTTTCTAAGCTGCCTGTGCGGCAGTGAACAGTAGTATAAACGTAAAAAAATAAGTTACAACAAGCATTTGGATAATTTTTTTAAAAAATACCCATGTTTTTATGCCGCGTTGTAACTAATTGATTTTATTATTTTGTTAAAGAGCGTTAAAAAAATAGGTTGTTTTTAACCTAAATAATCAATCAGCAACATTTTTACCCATTTCGGTATTGCTTCAATTCTTGAAACTAGCTTTCCATCATACACAATTGAAACCTGTTAAAAAGGGTTATCAATGCGTGAGTTATCTAATAAGTAGCTATGATTACACAGTGGTAAAGCCTGTTTAATATTCTGTAAGGTTCTAGAAATACGGCTGCCCACCTTATTTTCGGGCACATTGTGCCCGCCTTCACTCAAGCACTGTACAATACGCGCCTGGTTGAGGGATACATTATCTAAATGAATAAAAACCAAGAAAATTTATATCCTATTTTAATCGTTCCCACGCTCTGCGTGGGAATGCATGAGAAACCGCTCTGCGGTTACTAAAAAGCAGATAAAGAGCCACAAAATAGCGACCAAGCATGCAATCCGCTTGTTTTCCAAAAATCACATAAGTATATAGCTGTAATCCATCTAAGATTGAAAAACGCAATGACTCCGGCGACACATCAACCGTTGCCATGCTTTAGATTCATAGGCATAAGCAGCGGAGGCGGTGGCAACGAGAAAACGCATGATTAACCCTTCTGTGATTCTCCCGGTAATGCAACAATCGACAATGAAATGAGTCCCTCACGACGCAGAGCGTCTTAACCGGCATTCCCACGCAGAGCGTGGGAACGATAAAATCGAATGGTTGTTCTCACGCATCACCTCATTTATTTGTGCATCAATATGTCAAACATAACATAGATTCCCGATGTGAATAAGGTTCATCACTTAAAACCACGGAACGGTCGCGGTATTACTGAGGCCAAACGAATCGAATTTTCCAGCAATTGCCTCGTTCCCACGCTCTGCGGTTACTAACAGGCTGATAAAGAGCCACAAAATAGGGACCAAGCATGCAATCCACTTGTTTTCCAAAAATCACATAAGTATATAGCTGTAATCCATCTAAGATTGAAAAATGCAATGACTTCGGTGAAACACCAACCGTTGCCAAGCTTTAGATTCATAGGCACGACCAGCGGAGGCGGTGGCAACGAGAAAACGCATGATTAACCCTTCTGTGATTCTCCCGGTAATGCAACAATCGTCAATGAAATGAGTCCCTCACGACGCGGAGCGTCTTAACAGGCATTCCCACGCAGAGCGTGGGAACGATAATAAAACGTAATAAATCCAATAGAATGTCCACCGTTGCCGGACGAGTAAAAACCGGAATCCAGTGTAAAACCGTACAAGTGACAAAGTTCGGTAGCTTGGGATTTACTATTTTATAGCGGCTTCTGCCCATGTTTTAGCTGTGGTATGCATTCCCACCGGGGTCGGTGGAAACGAGAGGTGTGGTTAAAACCAAGGAACAGCGGCTGTTTTACTAAGACCATAACAATCAAACCAGCCCTGAGCAGCTTCATCGTAAAATGTTTGCTCTATAAACAATCGAAATTTAATCGTTCCCACGCTCTGCGTGGGAATGCATGAGAAACCGCTCTGCGGTTACTAAAAGGCTGATAAAGAGCCACAAAATAGCGACCAAGCATGCAATCCACTTGTTTTCCAAAAATCACATAAGTATATAGCTGTAATCCATCTAAGATTGAAAAACGCAATGACTCCGGCGATACATCAACCGTTGCCATGCTTTAGATTCATAGGCATAAGCAGCGGAGGCGGTGGCAACGAGAAAACGCATGATTAACCCTTCTGTGATTCTCCCGGTAATGCAACAATCGACAATGAAATGAGTCCCTCACGACGCAGAGCGTCTTAACAGGCATTCCCACGCAGAGCGTGGGAACGATAAAAAATGGTTGTTCTCATGCATCACCTCATTTACTTACGCATCAATATGTCAAATATAACATTGGCTCCCGATATTAATAAGGCTCTTCAATTAAAACCACGGAACGGTCGCGGTATTACTGAGACCAAACGAATCGAATTTTCCAGCAATCGTTCCCACGCACTGCGTGGGAATGCATGAGAAACCGCTCTGCGGTTACTAACAGGCAGATAAAGAGCCACAAAATAGCGACCAAGCATGCAATCCGCTTGTTTTCCAAAAAATCACATAAGTATATAGCTGTAATCCATCTAAGATTGAAAAATGCAATGACTTCGGTGAAACACCAACCGTTGCCAAGCTTTAGATTCATAGGCACGACCAGCGGAGGCGGTGGCAACGAGAAAACGCATGATTAACCCTTCGGTGGTACTCCCGGTAATGCAACAATCGACAATGAAATGAGTTCCTCATGACGCAGAGCGTCTTAACCGGCATTCCCACGCAGAGCGTGGGAACGATAAAAAAACGTAATGAACCCAATAGAATGTCCACCGTTGCCGGGCGAGTAAAAACCGGAATTCAGTGTAAAACCGTACAAGTGACAAAGTGTGGTAGTTTGGGGTTTACTATTTTATAGCGGCTTCTGCCCATATTTTAGCTTTGGTATGCATTTCCACCGGGGACGGTGGAAACGAGAGGTGTGGTTAAAACCAAGGAACAGCGGCTGTTTTACTAAGACCATAACAATCAAACCAGCCCTGAGCAGCTTCATCGTAAAATGTTTGCTCTATAAACAATCGAAATTTAATCGTTCCCACGCTCTGCGTGGGAATGCATGAGAAACCGCTCTGCGGTTACTAAAAGGCTGATAAAGAGCCACAAAATAGCGACCAAGCATGCAATCCACTTGTTTTCCAAAAATCACATAAGTATATAGCTGTAATCCATCTAAGATTGAAAAACGCAATGACTCCGGCGATACATCAACCGTTGCCATGCTTTAGATTCATAGGCATAAGCAGCGGAGGCGGTGGCAACGAGAAAACGCATGATTAACCCTTCTGTGATTCTCCCGGTAATGCAACAATCGACAATGAAATGAGTCCCTCAC
>SPJM01000349.1 GCA_006844585.1 Methylococcaceae bacterium
TCACTCCGTCCTTGATAAGTAACAATTAGGGTCGGGTTAAAATTAAAAATAATGATTATTTTACCCTAATTATTTTCGCATTTAAGAGTAAACGTAAAGTACCCAAAACTAATATTTTCCATTGTTCTATGCCAGGGAGTCCATTATCCGAGGCAACTGGAATAGTGCTGGCATTCTCTTCTCTCCGGTCTTGAGCGGCATGATTTCCTGCAAAATGTTGAATACGGAGCTTCTGAGCGATTGAATGACATATAAGCCGCCTATATTGATTGACCAGGCATATTCTATACGTAATACAAAATCATGTATCTGTGGTATCGTATTTTTGGTTTCCGGTCAGGCGCTATTCAGTAGGAGATTAAATGGGGTAGCTCGCTTGATTTTTACCAACCCGCAAAACCAAGCTGAATTGGCTCAATATCAACAGTTGAGGCGGAAGATTCAAGCGATCGGAAGTGAAGATTTGATGCCTTATGTAGCTTTGATAGAGCAATTTTCAAAATTATTAAACCCTGAGTAGTCATATAAATGCTAAAATAGCCTGTTTATCTTGTCATAGCCAGAAACAGACATTTACCATTCATGACAAAATACATATTTATTACGGGCGGCGTTGTATCATCGCTGGGAAAGGGTATTGCTGCGTCTTCATTGGCCGCAATTCTTGAGGATCGCGGTTTAAAAGTGACCATGACCAAGCTGGATCCTTATATTAATGTGGATCCGGGCACCATGAGTCCTTTTCAGCACGGTGAGGTTTTCGTGACCGAAGATGGCGCGGAAACAGATTTGGATCTGGGTCATTATGAGCGGTTTTTGAAAACCACCATGACCAAGAAGAATAATTTTACCACCGGGCAGGTCTATGAAGAAGTTCTGCGCAAAGAGCGCAGAGGCGAATATTTGGGCGCAACCGTTCAAGTGATTCCGCATATTACCGATGAAATCAAGCGCCGCGTCTATGCCAGCGCAGAAGGCATGGATGTGGCGATTATTGAGGTAGGCGGTACGGTCGGCGATATTGAATCTTTACCTTTCCTGGAAACGATTCGGCAAATCGGGGTGGATTTAGGCCATGACCGGGCGATTTTTATTCATTTAACCTTGGTGCCGTACATCAAGTCCGCCGGTGAGATTAAAACCAAGCCGACCCAGCATTCGGTAAAAGATTTACGCACTATCGGCATACAGCCGGATATTTTGATTTGTCGTTCCGAATTGCCTATTCCCAAGGCTGAGCGGCGTAAAATCGCTTTGTTTACCAATGTTGCTGAAAATGCGGTGATTTCCGCTATCGATGCGGATACCATTTATCGGATACCTTTATTATTAAATGAACAAGGGCTGGATGATATCGTCGTCGATAAATTGCGTTTAGATGTGCCTAAAGCCGATTTGTCGGCATGGGAAAAAGTTGTCGATGGCTTGATCCATCCGACTGATTCGGTGAAAATCGCCATCGTCGGCAAATATGTTGACCACACCGACTCCTATAAATCATTGAATGAGGCGTTAATTCATGCCGGTATTCATACCCGTTTTAAAGTTGAAATCCAATATGTTGATTCTGAAGAAATAGAGGAGCAAGGCGTCACGCAATTGAAAAATGTTGATGCTATTTTGGTGCCTGGCGGTTTCGGAGAGCGTGGTGTAGAAGGTAAAATCGCCACGGTGCGTTTTGCCAGAGAAAATAAGATTCCTTATTTGGGTATTTGTTTGGGTATGCAATCGGCGGTGATCGAATTCGCGCGCAATGTAGTCGGGCTGGAAGGTGCGCATAGCACCGAGTTTTTGCCGGATTCGCCGCACCCGGTTATCGGTTTGATTACTGAGTGGAAAGATGAGGACGGTCAATTGGAAGTCAGAGATGCGGATTCCGATTTAGGCGGCACTATGCGTTTGGGCGCACAAAAATGTCGCTTGAACTCTGAATCATTGGCGTTTCAGGTGTATCAAAAAGATGTGATTACCGAGCGCCACCGTCATCGGTATGAATTCAATAATCGATATTTAGAGGCTTTTGAGCAGGCGGGCATTCGCTTTTCCGGAAAATCCATAGACGGACGCTTGGTGGAAGTTGTTGAAATAGCCGGTCATCCCTGGTTTTTGGCCTGTCAGTTCCATCCCGAATTTACTTCTACGCCGAGAAAAGGCCATCCTTTATTTTCCGGTTTTATTATGGCGGCCGTTCAACATAAACAAGAGAATACTACAGATGAAACTTTGTAATTTTGAAACTGGTTTGGATAAGCCGTTTTTTTTGATCGCCGGTACTTGCGTCATTGAAAGCGAAGAAATGACCTTGGAGACGGCCGGTAGATTAAAGGAAATTACTGCTAAGTTAGATATTCCATTTATTTATAAATCTTCTTTTGATAAGGCGAACCGATCTT
>SPJM01000035.1 GCA_006844585.1 Methylococcaceae bacterium
ATGCCTCGGTGGCGAAATTGGTAGACGCACGGGACTTAAAATCCCGCGGTAGAAATACCGTGCCGGTTCGATTCCGGCCTGAGGCACCATTCATTCTCTTCACAGCATCCCAGAAAGTCTCACAAACCCAATATCGGCAAGCCTTGCAGGTGTTTTCGCGTTTCTTATCTTGTCTTTTGTTTCAAGCGTTCTTAGCGTATTAACGGTATCCACTACGGTATTTTATAGTGGTTTCAAGGCGGGTGTGTTTTCAAAGAAGATATAAGCCCAAGCGCTACGAATGGTAAAAAATACTTATTACAAAACAGCAGTTCCATTTCATTTTCTATGTGAAATGTTGAAACAGGTCTAACGCCAAGGATTATATCCAAATACTCTGTTTCCGAGGTTTCTCAGCCATTGAGATAATCTATCCAGATGTAGGAATCAACCAAAATTGTTTGTCTGTTCTCATCTAAGGAACGGGGATAAAATTCACATTCTTAAGTCACCCTCCCATTTTAATTTGCTGCGATCTCATTTGTGTATGGTTATAGATAAATATACACAACATTAACAGGTGACCATAAACATAATAAGACCATGTATGAAGATCAACTAAAGCGTTGCTCTTGCATCGCAGCGCTTTGCTGTTTCCCAAGCTCTGCTTGGAAA
>SPJM01000350.1 GCA_006844585.1 Methylococcaceae bacterium
TGACGAAATCTGGTTTTTTGCTGATCAAGGTGAATTCCTAAGCAAAACGCCGATACCATTCATCGCTGACGGACAGTTCCATAATCGAATCTCTTTGTTCGCTTTTTCAGTAGACAATATTCCAAGCGGCCGTTATCCCTTATATAAAGTTGTTACTCACACAGGAACAAGCCCACTTGATTTTAATAACTGGGTCGGCGGTTTGGCCGGACTGAGTCAATTAAATTTTAGCATTGGTTTAGATTCAGACTTGATTAATGACAGCGACGACGACGGCTTTTATGACGATGACAGTGACTTTGATGGTTACCATGACGACGACGCCGATAAAGACGGCTATCACGATGATGACCATGACCACGACGGCTTTCATGATGAAGATCATGACCAGAGCGATGATTCAAATAATAGGCCTATAACCGGCGATGCTCAACAAGGCTCCAAGCTCTATAAAAGTTGCGCATCTTCTAATTGCCACGGCGCAAACCCTAAACTTAATCAAAACGAAATTTTGGAGGCGATTGATTATACCGAAACCTTAGAAGCTATTCGTGAAAACAAGGGGGGAATGGGCTTTTTGCAGCAAACCATCAGCGAAGAAGAAGCCCAAAATATTGCCGCTTATTTGAATACCTTATAAGTGGAGATGATAATTTTATCTGCAATGTTCCTATCATTCATCGTTTCAGGAAATGAGCGGACCATGTATTTACTAAAGAGGTTGTTATGAAAACGCTATTTTTACTCTTAATACCGCAATCCGCCTATACCCACCAAGCTATCGGCGGGACCGGTTAGGCAATAAAACCGCTATTCTGCACTGTTGATTGAGCGTGAAAGGACTCGCGCCGAAGACAACACAAAATTAAAAATATTTTTTTATTTTATACCACAGTGATCGCTCGCTGATTTTTAAAATTTGCGCGGCGGCGGCTTTATTATCATGAGTCTGTAGCAAAGCCTGTCTGATTAATTTTTTTTCCAACTTTTCGACTTCAGCATTTAAACCATTTTTACATTCAATTTCTGCACTATCTTTATGCTGTTGAGAAACAGAAGCATCAGATTGTGATATGCATATTTCCAACGGAAAATGGTCGCATTGTACAGATCGACCGCCGCTCAACACAATCGCCCTTTCCATCACATTTTCCAACTCCCTGACATTTCCCGGCCAATCATAGGCTTGCAAATAATTCTCGGCTTCAGGATCTATGCCGTTGGAAGGATATCCGAATTCCGCGGCATGTTTTTTCAAAAAATAATGCGCCAATGGTAGAATATCTTGTTTTCTTACTTGCAAAGTCGGCAATTCAATCGCAAAAACATTAAGCCGATAAAACAAATCTTCTCTAAGTCTTTTTTCCGCTATCGCCTGTTTCGGATCACGATTTGATGCAGCTATCACTCTCACATCCACTGGAATCGTCTGATGACTGCCTAACCGTTCCAGGCTCCTTTCCTGCAAAACCCGCAATAATTTCGCTTGCAAAGCCATGTCCATTTCGGTGATTTCATCAAGAAACAAAGTGCCGCCGCTGGCGAGTTCAAATTTACCGATATGATCTTGATGCGCGCCGGTAAAAGCGCCTTTGGCGTAACCGAATAATTCGCTTTCCAGAATGTCTGCGGGTATTGCAGCGCAATTAATCGCGACAAACAGTTCATTGGCTCTGGGCGAAGCCTGATGGATGGCTCTGGCGACCAATTCTTTACCGGTACCTGTGGCGCCTTGAATCAACACGCTGGTTTTGGTCGGCGCTACTTGTTGAATTAAGGTATAAATATTCTGCATCGCCGGACTGGAGCCGATAAAATCGCCCCAACCTTGATCCAGTTCGGCCCGCAAATAACGATTCTGACGTTCAACCTGACTGAGCTTCAAGGCGCGTTTAACCGCCGCCTCAACCGCCTCTAACTCAAAAGGCCGAACAATATAGTCGCAAGCGCCGTACTTCATAGCTTCAACCGCAGTTTCGACAGTGCCATAGGCCGTTACGACAATAACCGCCACCGCATTGTTTTGCGCTCTTAATCGCTGTAATAATTCAATGCCGCTGATATTCGGCATTCTTAAGTCAGTGATGACCAAATCAACATTTTGCTGATCCAATAATGACAAAGCCTGTTGACCATCTTCCGATTGATAAACGGTGTAGCCAAGTTGGGTCAACATAATTTCCAATAATCGGCGCATTTTCGCTTCATCGTCAACAACCAAAATACTCTGACTATTCATGTTCTTTTTTCTTTGGGATAAGGAAACAAAAGCCTAAAACAACATCCTTTGGGTTGGTTGTCGCTAATCACAATATCGCCATGATGCGCCAAAACGATTTGTTGCACTACGGTCAAACCCAAACCAATGCCGTCAGCGCGTTGGGTAAAAAACGGATCGAAAACGCTATGCTTATATTCATCGGCGATACCGGGCCCATTGTCGCATACTTGAATTTCCAGAGTCTTAAGGCCGGGTATCGCCTTTATGCAAATGATCCCACCCTGCTCTACATGTTGAACGGCATTAATGATTAAATTCAAAAACACTTGAATCAAATGGTCGCGGTCACATTCCAACATGAGCGGTTCAGCAGGACTATCAAATTGCAAATCAATCTGCTTCTGTTCTAAATGGCTGCGTATCAATTCAATCACATGATGAATAATCGAATCTATCGACTGCCGAGTAAAGTTCGGCTCTCTGGGTATTGCGCATTCCAATAAAGTATTGACTAAATCATTTAAACGCCGGGTCTCGCTGATAATATAATCGGTCATTTCCCGACCGATTTCCGATAACTCCGGTTCACGCTGCAAAATCTGCGCAGACGAACGCAAAATTCCCAAAGGGGTGCGCACTTCATGCGCCATGCTGGCGGCCATTTCCCCCATCACCGCTAATTTAGCCACCCTAGCGACATCTCGCCGTGATTTTTCCAGATTATCAATCATCGTCCCGAATTGGTCATGCAATGCATTAATTTCCGAACTGCCGCGTATTTCGGGCAAACGCGCAGCATGGCCAACCCTAAAGTCGCGGGTGAACTTTTCCAAAGTTTTAATAGGGTTAGCCAACTTTGCGGAGATCCAAAAAGAAGCCAAAATACTGAGAAATAGGGTTATTGCCAGAACGACCAAAACCACATATGCGACTCGCGACACCGGCGCAAACGCCAAATCACGGGGTTGTATAATTAACACTTGCCAGTTCAGGCTGGAAAAACTTCGATACCCCTTAGCATTCGCATACCCTATAAGTAATTTTCGATCTAAAAAATTCAAAACAGCGGTGACTGCGCCGGACAGTTGTTGACGATCAGCCAACGCCGAAATCGGCTGAAACCGATTCAATCTGTCCTGTAAATTCGATGAAAAAGCAATCGCTCGGTTTTTGTCATCTATTAATAAAGCATAAAACTCACCGGATAAGGAATCCGCCGCCAGGGATTCATTCAACAAATTGCTCATTTCCCGCCAATTCAAACGCGCGCACAATCGCCCCATCGGGTTATTTTCAAATGGATCATTCACCCTAATCGACATTGTTAAATGATCATCAGTCAGCGTTTCAATCGAGACTCTATGGTATTCTAGGGCAATATCATACCAAATCGGGTTTTCACGCTTGTTTTCACCTATTCGCTCCGCATTACTGCTGGCGATGATCTGCCCCTCTAAATTGACCACAAATAATTCTTGATATACGCCGCCATATTCCTTATGAAGTTCATGTAAAAACACAGAAAGCCGCTTATCAACATCGCGCGTACGAATCTCTTGCATAACGCCTAAATGAGACCAGCTATCAATATTTCGCAAACGCTCAAACAAGGTCGTATCAATCTGTTGCATAATCGTAATCGCCTGAGATTCCAATTTATGGGCGATTTCTTGTTTTAACACATTGCGGAAGTGGGCAAAGATCATTAAGGCAATGAGCAAAGCCGAAACCAAACTAATTAAAATATATGAGATTAATAAGGTGCGTTGAATAGTCATGGATAAAATTCTCAGTCTTAAACACAAATCACTTCAACGAATTGATGCTAAAACACACATAACTGTTAGCCTGACGCCTCACAATGATTGATAAATTGGGGCGCAGGCTTTAGGGCTGAGAATTTTATAAACTCTTACTGGCTATTTCATAAACATCTTTTGAAATAGCCTCGGTTTCGATAATTCGCTGTAATTGCTCTTTCATTAATACTTGCCTGGCGGCGTCATGTCGCGGCCATTGCGTTAAAGCCGTCACCATCCTGGAAGCGACTTGCGGGTTTAAGGCATTCAAAGTAATCACTTGATCAGCTAAAAAAGCATAGCCCTCGCCGTTTTTATTATGAAAGTGCAACGGGTTACTTTGGCTAAATGCGCCGACTAAAGACCTAACCCGATTCGGGTTGGTCATATCAAAAGCCGGATGTTCCATTAATTGCTGAACAGTAGCGAATGTACCCGGTAAGACACTGGTCGCCTGCAAACCAAACCATTTATCCACCACCAGAGCTTCATCTCGCCATTGTTGATAAAACTGATCAAAACGCTGCGTTTTTTCAGGATGGTAAGTATTGGCAATCGCCGTTAACGCCGCCATTTGATCAGTCATATTGACGGCTTTCTCAAATTGGCTTGAAATTATTTGATAAACAGCTTCAGTTTCCAATACTGATAAATAAGATAAACAGGTGTTTTTTATCCTTCTTCTACCGATTGCTTCAGCATCATGTCGGGTTTCATCCCGGTGATATTGTTGGTACAGCTTCTCGAATTGATCGTGTAAATTTTCAGCCAACGCTTTTTTAACAAATTCACGAGCATGATGAATGGCGTCGACATCAACCACTTCCATCAACCCGGCCAGATAACTCTCATCCGGCAATTTCAACAATAATGCAAAATAAGATAAATCATCCCATTGTTGACTCATCACCGTCTGATAAGCTTCAATAATCAATGGGTTGATGGCTAATGTGCGACCTTGTTGAATATCCTCAATCAAAGCGAATATAATTTGCACCGCTAATTGCTGCGCGGCTTCCCAACGGTTGAAGGGATCCGAATCATGCATTAACAAGAAGGCGTGATCCTGCAAACTCTGTTCGGTTTTCAAAATGACAGGCGCCGAGAACCCTCTCAACAAGGAAACCACCGGTTTTTCCGCTAAATCATTGAAGACGAAACTCTGTTCCAACTGAGTCAATTGTAATGTCACTTCATCCGTCGGCACCTCGCCTTCAATATTGAGCGCTAAGGCCTGTCCTGCCGACCCCACCAAACCCACCTTCACCGGAATATGCAAAGCATAACGATTTTTTTGATTTCTGATTTGAGGGATTTTTTGATTAATCGTCAGCGTCAGCGTTTGCTGTTCGGCATCGTATTGTTCCTGTACTTCCAGAACCGGCGTACCAATCTGCCCATACCAAAATTTGAATTGGGAAAAATCCGCTTCATTGGCGTCTTCCATAGACTTCACAAAATCTTCACACGTGACGGCTTGACCATCATGGCGTTGAAAATATAAATCGCTGCCTTTGCGAAAGCCTTCAGCGCCTAATAGTGTGTGCAACATACGCACAATTTCCGCGCCCTTTTCATAAACCGTGAGCGTGTAGAAGTTATTTATTTCAATATAGGCATCCGGCCGAACCGGATGCGCCAATGGACTGGCGTCTTCGGCGAACTGGCGGGTTCTCAGCAGGTTAACATCCTCAATGCGCTTCACCGCTTTTGAAGTGCGGTCGCCGGTAAACTCCTGATCCCTGAATACAGTAAAACCTTCTTTTAAACTGAGCTGAAACCAATCTCTGCAAGTGATGCGATTGCCCGTCCAGTTGTGAAAATACTCATGACCGATAACCCCTTCAATATGTTCATAATCGGTATCAGTCGCCGTATCGGTGCGCGCTAGAACGAATTTGGTGTTGAAAATATTCAAGCCCTTATTTTCCATCGCCCCCATATTAAAATGCCCGACCGCCACAATCATATACAAGTCTAAATCATATTCGCGGCCATACACATCTTCATCCCAACGCATCGCATTTTTCAACGATTGCATGGCATGGTCACATTTATCAATATCGTGGCTTTCCACAAAAATCTGCAAGTCGATTTCGCGGCCGCTCAGGGTAGTGTAACGATCTTCAATACATTCCAATTGACCCGCCACCAAGGCAAACAAATAACAAGGTTTGGCGAAAGGGTCTTCCCAGGTCACCCAATGACGATTATTGGCCAACTCGCCTTCGGCCACTTTATTGCCGTTGGACAGTAAAACCGGGTACAGGTCTTTATCCGCCATCAAGGTGGTTTTAAACTTGGTCATCACATCCGGACGATCCGGAAAATAAGTGATCTTTCTAAAACCTTCCGCCTCACATTGGGTACAGAGCATAGGACCCGATTGATATAAACCTTCAAAAGCGGTATTGGTTTTCGGGCAGATAATGTTTTCAATAGCGATCACAAAAACCCGATCCTGCGGAACTTCGTGAATCGTTAATGATTCACTGCTTTGAGTAAAATGCTGCTCTGTTAATGCCTCACCCTCTAAAGCGATGCTGATTAATTGTAAATCTTCCCCCATTAACGATAACTCACCGCCTTCCGATTCAGACTGCGGATTGCGGTGCAGCGTTAAACGGGAAATAACGCGGGTTTGCTCCACATCCAGCACAAAATTAAGATCAACACTGAGGACGATATACTCCGGCACGGAATAATCTTTTAAATAAATTGTTTTAGGGTTTGCGTCTCGCATATTTACTCGATAAAAAGGTGAAGGCTCATTCGCAGTTAACAACAGCATTCAGAGCGCTGAAAAAAACAATAATAGCGTAACTTATTCCGACATCGCAAAACATATCTTTTCTCCATACAGATTTCACATTCAAAAAAAAAATCACCAAGAATCTCATCCGGAATCCTTTCGGCTGCGTATTACTTAGGAACGGGAATGAAATAAATTGGGCATTAGACGCAGGATTTTTTTTCGTATTCAAGGCGCACAAACAGGCGCATAGCAAGCTATGTAACTGTTTGTGCAACGCTGAAGACGAGAAAAAAGACAAGTCAAATGTTCAAGTTATTTCATGGATGTTCCTTATATGAATGTTTTTTTCACACCTGTTTTCAATCTGTTCGGAGCCTTTTATGAACCTTCAAAAAAACCTGCTCAACACCCTTTTCGGATTGTTAGTTGTATCAACAGCGCCCGTTTATGCAACCGCCATCAGCAATGCTCAATCAAGCTTCTTATGGGATGCTTCAAGCATCAATGGCAACCCGGTTAATAATCAATTTTTTTTGGTTGATGCCGAAACATCACTCTTTAATGACACGCTGGATCAAGGTAATCAACAGGGTGACGCCTTTGATACTTACCTGGAGCAATCAGGCGTCAATGTTTCTGCGGCATCAGGGTACGATGGCATTGCTGACGCCTATATCGCTTCTACATCATCAAATTCAGATACCTCTGACAACCTTCCGGCTTCTGCTGAAGCCTTCACCAGCATTTACATTCCTTTTCAAGCCGACGCCTCTGAACAAGCCAGTGTATCGATTTTCTATGATCTTTTTGCCAGCGCCGAAGCCTTACTAGCCGGCGAGTCTTCCCTTGCCATTGCCGCTTTGGCGGTATCGTTACTGGATGATGGTTTCAATAATATTGAATTCGGCTTATCCGATGAACTTATTGCTAACGCACAAAATAGCGCCGACTTTCCCAACGCCATCCAAGATAGCCTGAATTATACCTTCTCAGGTTTAACTGACGGCGACTCTTATTTTATTGCCATTGATACATCTGCATTGAGTACGACAGCAGCCAATGCAGTACCCGAACCCGGCGCCCTCTTGCTGGTTATGATGAGCCTGGTAGTCGTGGCGGGAGCGGGTCTTGATAAGCGCCGTTTTACGCCCATTTTCAATCATCTTTAAACAATCTTTTTAATCACCCTCTGTTTAACCCAAATCTGTTATTCACCTGGAGAATACCATGAAAAAATCCACCCTCAATAAAGTGATTCATAGCGCCTTGATCATCGGCATGAGCGCCAATGCCGCCTGGGCGTCAAGTCATCGCGAAGCCCCTCAAATCACGGAAACCCCTAAAGTGGACGGAACCGATTTTTATCTGTTTAACAGCTATGAACCAGGAAGAGAAGGTTATGTCACGCTGCTGGCTAATTATTTACCCCTGCAAGACGCCTATGGCGGCCCTAACTATTTTTCCATGGATCCGGACGCCATCTACGAAATCCATATTTCTAATGACGATGATCCCCAAGAAGAAATCACCTTTCAATTTCGCTTCAATAATAAACCCCAGAATATTGCTTTAGATATTGACGGCAAATCGGTTGCCATTCCGCTAAAACAAGCCGGACAAATCGGTCTGAATGGCGATGCTGAGGATACCGGCGCCTTAAACGAAAAAGAAACTTTTGCTTTAAGCGTCATTTATGGTGACCGACGCACAGGCCATAAACGCTCAATCACCCATGCAGATACAGGAAGTAAAAAGTTTATCAAACCTGTCGATAATATCGGCGAAAAAACATTGCCCGACTACGACGCCTACGCCAACAATCACATCTATGACATTGACATTCCAAATTGTGGCCTGGGGCGTGTTTTTGCAGGCCAAAGACAAGAAGGCTTTGCCGTTAATCTGGGCGGAATCTTTGATCTGGTCAACTTTGTGCCTGTGGATCAATCTTTCCCCCCTTTTGCCCAGGTCGGCATAGAACAAAGCAGCGCCAATAATATCATTGCCGATAAAAACATCACTACCCTCGCTCTTGAAGTACCTGCCGATTGTTTAACGGGAAGCCCTGAAAATACCACCATCGGCGGCTGGACCAGCGCCAGCTTGAAACAGGTAAGAGTGCTCAACAGTAACGGCAAGCGTTCGCGCCGTAACAATTCGGAAAGAAATATCGGAAAATGGACCCAGGTTTCCAGATTAGGCAGTCCTTTAGTCAATGAAGTCGTGATTGGTCTTAAGGATAAAGATCTGTTCAATCGCAGTGAACCGAAAGATGATGGTCAGTTTGCTGATTATGTCACCCACCCGACCTTACCCGCCTTATTAGATATATTATTTAATGATGCGGTGAATAGCGTTCTGGGTCTGGAAGGCGATAATGCGATTGACAATCTGGCCCCGGTCAACTTTCCTCGCCAGGATTTGGTCACTGCCTTTCTAACCGGTTTTGATGGCGTCAACACAATAAGCGGGGTCGGTGAGATGTTACGCTTGAATACCGCCATTGCACCAACGACTCAGCAAGAACAACAGACTCTGGGCGTCGCCGCCGGCGACCTGGCCGGCTTCCCGAATGGACGCAGACCCGGCGATGATGTTGTGGATGTAGCTTTACGCGTCGTCATGGGCGCCTTATGTCATGATTTGCCCTTGGGTGCAGGAGGCGCCGGGGTTAATTTGGGTCTTTGTGATCCGGCTGACGCGGTGGTTGGTAATGTACCGTTCACCGATGGCGCACCGCTGAGCGCCGATGATTTTCAAAACCAATTCCCTTATCTGAATACGCCGCTGCCGGGCGCTTCAGTCACTCAACCCTAAAACACACCCTGCCGCCCCTTTTACTGACCGATAAAAGAAGGCGGCAGCTTCAAGTCTTGAACACACTGATCATCATTAGGCCGATTCCATGCAATATTATTCGTTTACCCCGTCCTTATTTATCGTAATCGGCCTGATGATGAGCGCCGACCTTCCAGCGCAACCTTTTGTGCCCGATTCAAATGCTCAAATTTTAGCCACGCTGCCACTCAATAATTCAAGCGATGAATCCAATCTCATTAAATCGCTTAAACAAGACCTGCGAAACACGCCAGACGATCCGGAAACAGCTTATAGGCTTGCCAATCTGTATATTACATTGGGTAGGGAGCAAAGCGACCCTCGATATTATGGGCTGGCGGAAGCCCTTATTCAACCGTGGTGGAATAACACCCAGATAACTCAACTGATGATAATTCAAGCGCAGATATTAGCCTATAACCATGAATTCACTGAGGCATTAGCGATATTAAACGATCTGGCAAAAACCGGCTCTCAAATTGACCAGCAAACTCAGGCTGAATTAACCGTTTTACAGGCCAACATTTATCAGATCATCGGCGATTACGCCAGCAGTCGGAAAAATTGCGGCCAACTGGTTTTGAAGACCAGCCCGTTAATCAGTGCCGCTTGCTTTTTTTCGATTGATGCTTTTACCGCCAAGCCACAAAAAACGCGGCAACGCATCCGCCAATTACACACATTACTGGAAAACTCAAAAAACGCTCCACAAGACATTAAAATATGGGTCCTCAGTCTACTAGCGGAAGCCGCCAGCCTGAATCATGATGAAACGTTAGCGGAAACGTTTCTGCTGAACGGGCTGCAATATCAAGCTGACCATACTTATTTACTGGCCTTATATGCGGATCTTTTATTAAAACAAAATCGCTTGCATGAATGTATTGCGCTTTTGGAGACTCATATTAATCAGACGGCTTTGCTGGTTCGTCTATTAACCGCTGAGTCGCGTTTAGCAAATCATTTTCCCAGCCGTTTGCAACAAAGCCATCTTGATGTGCAAATCAGAGAAGATAAAATTAAACAAGACCAGCGTCACTATCGAGAATATGCCTATTATCACCTCTATGTTCTGAACAATTATCAATCCGCTCTACACTTCGCGCTGGTCAATTGGGAAAACCAGAAAGAATTAAGCGACTCATTAATACTCTACCGCGCCGCCCATCAGTTGCAAAAAACAAAGGTATTAAAAATGCTGGATCAGTGGATCGAAAAAAATAATATTCAAATTGATTTTTCTCATCAATCGTTAAGCCTATAGGGGGATTATGATGCTTAAGCTTCTCATTTTTTCGCTATTAATAGTATCTTCACCCTTAATGGCTCACAAATCCAGCGACAGCTATTTATTGCTCAACATTGAACAATCGCAATTCTCACTGCGTTGGGATATAGCCTTACGAGACTTGCATAATGTGATTGAACTGGACAACGACGCCGACCAACATATTCGATGGGGTGAACTAAAAACCCGTCAACTGGATATTTTTGCATACGCGCTGGCGCGTTTGAATGTACTATCCGACTCAAATACCTGCGACATCACCCCCGAAACCCTGAAAGTGAATCTGCGCAGCGATGGTCATTATGCGGTGCTATATGCTAATGGTCGCTGCCCTGAAACGATTAAATCCCTGGCGATTAATTATCAATTATTTTTTGATGTGGATAGCCAGCACCACGGTTTGCTCAAACTCACTCACGCAGATCAAGATATTAGTTATTCATTTTCTCAGACCGCCGCTCAACAAACCTTCTTATTAAACCAAAGCCACCATGCGAAAAGCTTTTTCCACTTCATCGGAGAAGGCGTCTGGCATATCTGGATTGGTTATGATCATATCTTATTTTTACTCAGCCTATTACTGCCTGCCGTTTTGCGGCATAAAGAAAACTTCCGGGTGGGCATATCCAGCTTTCCTGAGGCATTCAAAGAAATCGTTAAGGTGGTCACAGCCTTCACCTTAGCTCACTCAATCACCCTGAGCCTGGTCATGACCGCTGCTTTAAGTTTGCCGGTCATGCTGGTTGAATCCGTCATTGCCTTTTCAGTGGTACTGGCCGCGCTCAATAATATCTATCCCATCATCAGTCACCAGCGCTGGATATTAGCCTTTATTTTTGGCTTGATTCATGGTTTTGGCTTTGCAAACGTTCTGTCTGAACTCGAATTGAGCCAAAATTCTCTGCTCTCCACATTGCTGGGATTCAATATAGGAGTTGAGCTGGGTCAATTAGCCATTGTTATGGTTGTCATGCCCATCGCCTACCTGTTGAGAAACAGCTGGTTTTAT
>SPJM01000351.1 GCA_006844585.1 Methylococcaceae bacterium
TTTGTATTTATTGGTGAAAGGGTAACGGAATTTAAGGATGTCATTCTCAAATGCGATTGCCGGATCGCCGAATGATCTAAAGTTTTTATAGGTGTTGTAAAAAGCGGTAAAGTCCAAAGAAACATTATCAAAGTAGGTTGTGCGATAACCGAATTCGTAACTGATGACATCTTCACTGTCGAACTGAGCGCTGCCTTTTAATATTAATGCTGTGGGCGGCAGGGAAAACAATGTGTCGGTAATATTTTCCGGCGGCGCTATGCTGGCTAAAATGGTTAAATCATGCTCGGCTCTGGAAGGCGTTCTAACTGCTTTGGATACCGACATCCAGAGGCGATGGGCATGATGCGGCGCCCACATTAAACGGATTGTCGGCTGCGCCTCGAAACCGCTGAAATCATTATGTTCAAACTTGGAACCCAGGGTTAGCCAAAGGGTGTTTTCCACTAATGTCATTTCATTTTGAACAAAGCCGCTGAATAACTGAGCGGTCCGACTGTTCGTATTGGCTGAAATTAAATAGGAGGGATCAAAATGATCATGACTATAGCGATAAGCCAGGCCCCAAACAATATCATTCCAATCTAATAATGAGAATTGATTTTGAAAATCCAAATCGATAGTGTGTCGGTTTTCGGAAATAAAGGTTTCTCGGCGTTGGTAATAATCGTAAAAAGCTTGAATTTTGTAATTGGCGGTAGATGATAGAGTATGTTGATAACGGGTTAAAAAATTGCCGCCGTATGTCTTGAGCGTTTCATCAAAAGAATTGGAATAGGGAACGGTCATTTGAGGATGTATCGAACCCTGATTGATTGTATTGTGAAAAATATCACCCTGTATCGTTAGGTTTTCTTTTACACTCATTTCCGAGTCGAATCTGAATCCGCCTTGCAGTTTTTCCCAATCATCTCCGGCGGGCGTTCCGTCTATTTCCGTGCTTTCATCGCGCCGAGTCGCTTTCAAGTAGGCGCGACCGACTGTATGGTCGTTTATTTGTCCGCCATAGCGAAAAGCCGCCGTTCCTTCTAATTCAGTTCCACCGGCCGCAGTGAGTAAACCGCCTAAGGTTTCATTCGCTGTTTTAGTGATAATGTTAATCACGCCGTTGACGGCATTGGCGCCCCATAAAGTGGCTCCGGGGCCGCGAATAATTTCTATGCGATCTATATCCTCCAACATGACATCTTGGTTTTCCCAATAGACGCCTGCAAAGGTTCGCGTATAAGCGTTGCGGCCGTCGATTAAGACCAGTAGCTTATTGGCGAGCCGACTGTTAAAACCCCGAATGGTGACCGCCCATTTATTAGCGTCAATTTGCGCCACGTCTAAACCGGGCGCTAAACGCAAAGCCTCCGGAATGGATGTTGCCCCTGATCGGCGAATATCTTCGGCGCTGATAACGGAAACCGCCGCCGGCGCATCATTCAGCGTTTGCGCTTTTTTGGAAACCGTTGTGACTTGCACATTCAGTAAGTCTTCTACACTGAGTTGTTGTAACGGGTTGGATTCGGCGAAAACAGTTTGGGCCAATATCGAAATGAGTACCGCGCATAGGCATATAGGGCATTTCCTTTGAAATTTAATTAAACTCATGCAAGACAAATGTTACCGGGGAAAAGGGATTTTGATTAAGTTTATCTTAAATTAAAAGGTTTAGAAAATACCATTCAAGTATCTTGTTTCTCAACAGCAAGATGTAACGGGGTATTTTTGATATTATAGTCAACGCTGATTAACCACGGCGGCATTCATCCAAACCCAGCCGTAGTTGAATTTCGGTAAAATAAATAAGCTTAAACAGGATTGATCGTGTCGAAAAATAATGAAGCGTATGAAGCGGCGGCCTTTAGAAAACTGCTGGAACATTTGCAGGAACATACTGAAGCTCAGAATATTGATTTAATGATTTTAGCCGGATTTTGTCGCAATTGTCTGGCGAAATGGTATATGGCTGCGGCTGATGAACAAGGCGAAACGCTGCAGTACGAAGATGTGCTGGAAATGATATACGGCATGCCGGTGGCCGAATGGAAACAAAAATATCAGAAAAAAGCGACGCCGGAACAATTGGAAGCCTATCAACGCAGAATGGATGAACTCAATCATCATGACTGACCCACAACAATATGAAAAAATGTTTTCCGGGGTGATCGGAAAAGATTATGACATGCTGAAATTGATTTGCCCCTTGTCTGTAGAAATGAGCCGCCTGGTCGGGGAAGCGGTTGAAGATTATGGTCGGCAACACCAACAAACGATTATTGAAACTCTGGAAATTGGCGGCGGCACCGGTATTACCACTTTAGCCGCATTAAGCGCCGATCAGCGCGTTAAAGTGGTTAGCGTGG
Source organism: Methylococcaceae bacterium (assembly GCA_006844585.1). Classification (GTDB taxonomy): domain Bacteria; phylum Pseudomonadota; class Gammaproteobacteria; order Methylococcales; family Methylomonadaceae; genus Methylomarinum. Next base: position 2,352 of record SPJM01000351.1, read on the forward strand.
ATAATGAGTTGACTATGCAAGATCAAGCCAAACAACATTTGGCGCAGTGGGTGGAACAACAACGATTAAGCTTTATTCATGGAGATGCGTTACAGGCGTTAAGCGATCAAGCCAGCGCCAGTTATGACTTAATTGTCTCGGCTTACACCCTGCATAATTTTGAATCTGCATACCGTGAGCAAGCGCACCGGGAGATCTTCAGGGTGTTAAAGCCCGGCGGCAAATTTATTAATGGCGACCGTTATGGTTTGAATGATATTTCTTTGCATACTCAAACCATACAACAGGAAGTCGCGGGCTATTTCAAAGTGTTGATAGCCGAACAAAGGTTGGATTTGTTGGAGCATTGGATTATACATTTATTCAGCGACGAATCAGAAAATCATGTGATGCGCGAATCGCATGCATTGAAGCAATTAAGCGATGCCGGATTTTCACATATTCAACTATCCAATCGCATAGAAGTTAATGCTTTAGTACGGGCTTCTAAAAATTAATTAAATTTTTTTTTGGAAAAATTAAGCGTTTTATGTATAATGCTCCGAATTAGTTACCCACCTTATGTATGCCTCGGTGGCGAAATTGGTAGACGCACGGGACTTAAAATCCCGCGGTAGAAATACCGTGCCGGTTCGATTCCGGCCTGAGGCACCATTCATTCTCTTCACAGCATCCCAGAAAGTCTCACAAACTCGATGTCGGCAAGGCTTGCAGGCATTTTCGCGTTTCTTATTGTGTCATTGTGTTTCAAACGTTCTTAGCGTATTAACGGTATTTTATAGTGGTTTCTAGGCGGGTGTGTTTTCAAAGAAGATATAAGCCCAAGCGCTACGAATGGTAAAAAATCATTATCACAAAACAGCAGTTCCATTTCATTTTCTATGTGAAATGTTGAAACAGGTCTAACGCCAAGGATTTCATCCAAATACTCTGTTTCCGAGGTTTCTCAGCTATTGAGATAATCTATCCAGATGTAGGAATCAACCAAAATCGTTTGTCTGTTCTCATCTAAGGAACGGGGATAAAATTCACATTCTTAAGTCACCCTCCCATTTTAATTTGCCGCGATCTCATTTGTGTGTGGTTATAGATAAATATACACAACATTAACAGGTGACCATAAACATAATAAGACCATGTATGAAGATCAACTAAAGCGTTGCTCTTGCATCGCAGCGCTTTGCTGTTTCCCAAGCTCTGCTTGGAAAATTTGTCTTGGAAGCTCCTGTTTTCTAAATGCAGTCTGCTTTTAATCGACCATTAAAATATTGGGTGATAGGTCATTGATTCGGGAATGGGGGCGTGTCGGCTCGCCCGGAACCGTTCGGAATAATTGGTTTGATACGAAGAATGAGGCGGTAGTTGCCGCATTGAAATTGAGCGAGAACAAACAGAGAAAAGGATGTCAACCACACATTTTTTAAATAGTGCCATATGTTAATGCATGCGTTATGATTACATGTGAACCACATTAAACCGGATTAAGGTATGGGAACCGAAGCATTCACCGTTAGAACTGAATCAGACATCGTTCATCAACTTGATCATATTGCCGAGTCATTGGATAGGTCACGTAATTATTTAGTGAATCAGGCCATAAAAGAGTATTTGCAATCACATGCTTGGCAGTTTGAGAAAATTACTAAAGGTATTGCAGCAGCGGATCGCGGCGAACTGATTGATCACGACGACATGATGCGTGAGCTGGAAGAATTGATCGAAGAAAAAGCGAAAACTAAAGCGTGAAAATTGTCTGGACTGAACCTGTCCGCCAGGATTTACGGGAAATTTTTACCTATATTGCCGAAGAAAACCCCAGGGCTGCACGAGCTTTGCTGTCGGAGATTAAAGAGCGCGTGAATGTCTTAACTAATAACCCTGAAATAGGCCGGATTGGCAGAGTTGGTGGTACGCGGGAGTTGGTGCTGACCGGAACCCGCTATTATATTTTTCCTTATCGCGTGAAAGGGCAACAGCTTCAGATTTTAACTGTGTTTCATACTTCAAAACAATGGCCTGATGAGTTCAACAGTTTTAAAGAAGCTGATCGACAAGGCGGGCATTGAAAAGAAAGTGACGCCGCACAAGCTCAGGCATACATACGCCACCCGGTTGCTGGAAAAAGAGGTTCATCTGGTGGATATTCAGGCTTTGCTTGGGCATGAGAGCATTGCCACCACGCAGATATACACGCATGCGGGGCAGGAGAGACTTAGTAAGTTGGTGGCGGATATATAACTTTAAGGAATAAAAATGGCTCTATGGTTGGTCCGTGCTGGTAGACATGGCGAATATGAAAAACGATTTATCGACGACAAAAAAATTTACCTTACTTGGGGAGGCGGGTTTTCAAAAGATTTAAGTCAATTCGATACAAGGGAAAAGCTCACGAATCATTTAGATAGTATTTACCCAAACTATAAACCTGGGAAGCTCAGAAATGCCAGCGGTCAAATATGGGCATTTGTTCATCGCATCAAACCAAATGATTGGGTTGTACTACCTAGTAAACATAAAGCGGCTATTCATGTTGGTAAAGTTTTAAGTCCTATGGTGTTTAATACAAAATTACCGCCTGAATACTCACATTCCTATCAGGTAGATTGGTTTGCTACTGATATTCCACGCACTAATTTCGATCAGGATATTTTGTATTCCTTGGGGGCATTTATGACCGTGTGCCAAATCAAGCGGAATGATGCGGAAAAACGAATTCATGCAATGCATAACAATAACTGGCATGTCTCAAGGCAATCAATTGCTCAGACAAACAACGATGAAAATGACGATATTGATTCTATTCTGAATGATCTGGAGCAAATTGCACGTGATCAAATTGCTAAACTCATCATTGCAAAATATAAAGGTCATGGCATGGCAAGATTGGTCAATGCTATTTTAGAAGCACAAGGGTACACAACTCATGTCAGTCCAGAAGGCCCAGATAAAGGCGTTGATATTTTAGCAGCTCCTGGACCGATGGGATTTGGTGAGCCCAGAATTTGTGTGCAAGTAAAATCTAGCGACACCCCCCTTGATACTCCCACACTGAATCAATTGATCGGAACCATGCAAAACGTCCAGGCTCAACATGGCTTGTTTGTATCATGGGGTGGATTCAAAAGCAGTGTAGACAAGGAAAAAGCTGTACAATTTTTCCGTGTCCGTCTTTGGGATCGGGACAACCTCATCGAGGAATTATTAGAGAACTACGAAAAACTCGATGACAGCATTCGGGCGGAATTGCCTCTGAAGCGTATTTGGACGGTTGCGCAGACTGATAGCGACGAGTGATAAATAGATATAAGGCAGATATTCAACCTCTATTAGACCTAAGAAAAGATTTAAAACAGTCACATACCGGCAGCACTTATTAATAACTAACACCCATTTAAAACCTATTTTTTAAAGGACAACACCATGACAAGCACCCAGCAACGTGCTGCACTACAACGCCAAATCTGGCAAATTGCTAATGATGTGAGAGGCTCTGTCGATGGCTGGGATTTTAAGCAATATGTACTCGGTACGCTGTTTTATCGCTTTATTAGTGAAAATTTTTCTAATTACATTGAAGGCGGCGATGAGAGTATCCACTATGCCAAACTCCCAGATGATGTGATCACTGACGATATCAAAGATGATGCCATCAAAACCAAGGGCTATTTCATTTACCCCAGCCAACTTTTCTGTAATGTCTCCGCTAATGCCAACAAGAACGAAAGCCTGAATACCGATTTAGCGGCTATTTTTTCTGCTATCGAAAGTTCCGCCAATGGTTATCCATCTGAGGTGGACATCAAAGGATTGTTTGCCGATTTTGATACCACCAGCAACCGCCTGGGCAATACCGTAAAAGATAAAAACACGCGATTGGCTGCCGTACTCAAAGGCGTTGCAGGTTTAGATTTTGGCGATTTTGATAGCAGTCATATTGATCTGTTCGGCGATGCCTACGAGTTTTTAATCTCTAACTATGCCGCCAACGCCGGTAAATCAGGGGGCGAATTTTTTACCCCGCAACACGTCTCTAAGCTGATCGCTCAGCTTGCCATGCACGGGCAAACCAGCGTCAATAAGATTTATGACCCTGCCGCTGGTTCGGGTTCGCTGTTGTTACAAGCCAAAAAGCATTTTGACGCGCATATTATTGAAGACGGTTTTTTTGGTCAGGAAATCAACCACACCACCTTTAACCTTGCGCGTATGAATATGTTTTTGCACAACATCAACTACGACAAGTTCAACATGATGCTCGGCAACACCCTGACCGATCCGCATTTTGGCGATGATAAACCCTTCGATGCCATCGTCTCTAATCCACCCTATTCAGTCAAATGGATAGGTAGCGAAGACCCCACCTTGATAAACGATGAACGCTTTGCCCCCGCCGGTGTATTAGCGCCTAAATCTAAAGCCGACTTTGCCTTTGTGCTACATGCATTAAGTTACCTTTCAAGCAAAGGCCGCGCGGCGATTGTTTGCTTCCCTGGGATTTTTTACCGTGGCGGCGCTGAGCAGAAAATCCGAAAATATCTGGTGGATAATAACACTGTCGAAACGGTGATTTCCTTAGCCCCTAACTTGTTCTTTGGCACCACTATCGCGGTGAATATTCTGGTGCTGTCTAAACATAAAACCGATACTAGCACCCAGTTTATCGATGCCAGCGGTGAGGATTTCTTTAAAAAAGAAACCAACAATAACGTCATGCTCGATCAACATATCGACGAGATCATGATCATGTTCGACAGTAAAGACGATGTGGCGCATGTAGCCGAGTCTGTGCCTTATGAAAAGATAGCCGAGAACGATTACAACCTGTCCGTCAGTAGCTATGTGGAAGCTAAAGATACCCGCGAAGTGATTGATATTACTAAACTCAATGCCGAGCTAAAAACCACCGTAGCAAAGATTGACCAGTTGCGAAGCGACATTGATAGTATTGTAGCGGAGATTGACCTGCCTGCCGACAGGCAGGAGAATAACTGATGTTTTATACCTATGTGTTACTTTGTGATAATGGAACCTATTACAAAGGTTTTACTAGTAACCTTGAACGCCGCTATCAACAACACTTGAATGGCAATGGTGCAAAGTACACCGCAAAACACAAGTCCGTAAAAATAGCTTATTATGAAACCTTTGAAACCGAACAGGAAGCAGTTGCAAGAGAAAAATACTTCAAGTCTGTTTCTGGTCGTGAATGGCTGAAAACTAAAACCGAAGGTGTTGAATGATTCTTAAAAATAAACTCAATATTACCGACCAAATTGAGTTAGCAAAAGCCGAAGAAAAAATCAGCAAGCATAAAGCGAAACAGCTTTTTGACTCGGGTGATATAAACAAGGTTGAGGTGGGTACATTCGCTGGACTTGCTTTTATTCATCGGCATTTGTTTGAAGATATTTATGCTTTTGCCGGAAAAATCCGCGACGTGAATATCGCCAAGGGCGAAACCGCGTTTGCGCGGGTAATGTACCTGGCGTCCTCATTAAACAATATCGAAAAAATGCCACAAAGCACCTTCGATGAAATTATCGAAAAATACGTTGAGATGAATATTGCGCATCCCTTCCGCGAAGGCAATGGTCGTGCAACACGCATTTGGCTTGACCTTATTCTTAAAAAAGAAATCAAGCAGGTGGTCGATTGGAACCAGGTTGATAAAGAGGAGTACCTGTCCGCCATGCAACGCAGCGTGGTAAAAGATATTGAAATTAAAGTACTACTAAAACAATCGTTAAGCGACCAAATTGATGACCGTGGGTTATTTATGAAAGGCATTGATGTTAGCTACTACTATGAAGGTTATAGTGAATTCAAGACCGAGGATCTGTAATGAATAATACGAGCTTTATGGAAAAGTTGCTGGGCCTGTCTGACCTGTCTGACCGACAGGCAGGCCGACAGGCAGGTGGGGGTTTCTCGTTCCCACCGTCCTCGGTGGGAATGCATACTGTACTTTTATCAGACTCGGTATGCATTCCCACGCAGGAGCGTGGGAACGAGTTAGAGCTGGGAGCGGGATTTGCCTTTGTAGGCCGCCAAGTATTACTGCAAGTCGGTGAGGAAGAGTTTTTTATAGATCTGTTGTTTTATCACCTGAAATTGCGTTGTTATGTGGTGATTGAACTGAAAGCCGACAAATTCAAGCCGGAACACTTGGGGCAATTGGGGTTTTATATGACAGCCGTGGATCGACAAATAAAAGCCGAACAGGACACGGCAACCATAGGATTACTCTTGTGCAAAAGTAAGGACAAAGTCGTGGCTGAATATGCCTTGGGCGACAAAACCCAGCCAATGGGTATAGCGGAATACAAACTACAAGAAGCCTTACCTGAAACACTGGAAACCAACTTACCCAGTATTGAACAGATCGAACGCGAGTTGCAGGGAGAAGGATTATGAACACGTTAAGATTTGACCTGCCTATCCGGCAGGCAGGGGCAGGTGGGGTTGAGGTGGAGTGGTTATCCTTTCGTGATTTTGCAGATAAAATTTACTCCGGTGGCACTCCAAATACCAAAAACAAAGAGTACTGGGAAAATGGTACGGTGCCTTGGATGAGTTCTGGTGAAGTGAATTTTAAAATAATTAACGAAACAGAAAAATTTATTAGTGAATCTGGACTAAAAAATTCAAGTGCGAAGTTAGTTCCTAAAAACTCGATTGTAATGGCTCTTGCTGGTCAAGGTAAGACTCGTGGAAAAGTAGCGAGAACAAGAATAGATTTGACAACAAATCAGTCTTTAGCTGCGATTACATTTGATGAGAAAAAGATTAATACAGACTATGTTTTTCATTTTTTAGAAACGCAATATGAAAACTTGCGACAAATATCCTCTGGAAATAGTGGACGTGGTGGTCTTAATCTTCAAATGATTTCTAATTATAAAGCTCCCATCCCCTGCCCAGAAAACCCAGAAAAATCGCTAGCAATCCAAGCCGAAATCGTCCGCATTCTGGACACCTTCACCGAGCTAACCACCGAGCTGACCGCACGCAAAAAACAATATAACTACTATCGAGACCAGTTGTTGAGTTTTACCCCACCCCACCAACCCGCCCTAGCGGGCACCCCTCCAGAGGAGGGGAATGGGCACATCTCCGAAGGAGGGGAAGCCTGCCTGCCCGCCTGCCTGTCGGGCAGACAGGTGGAGTGGAAGACGTTGGGGGAAGTTGCCGAAATTGGTACGGGTAGACATGACACACAAGACGCCATTGACGATGGTGATTATATTTTTTATGCCCGCGGTCGTGTACCATTAAGGTTAGACGTGTTTGACTTTGATGAAACTGCAATCATTACTGCTGGAGATGGTGCTGGAGTAGGAAAGGTATTTCATTATGCCCAGGGAAAATATGCGCTACATCAGCGAGCATATCGTATCGTTCCAAAAGAAATTATGGAGCAGAGATTTATATATCACTATATAGCTGCATATTTTTATGTATACATCCAAAAAGCATCAGTTAATTCATCCGTTACCTCTCTCCGTAGGCCAATGTTTTTAAATTTCCCGGTACCCGTTCCCACACTCTCGGAACAAGCTCGCATCGTCACCATCCTCGACAAATTCGACACGCTAACCACTTCCATCACTGAAGGTCTACCCCGCGAAATCGAACTACGCCAAAAGCAATACGAATACTACCGGGATTTGCTATTGAGCTTTCCTAAGCCAGACACCGAAGAAACCGCCTGATATGCGCTATCAACCGCCTTTCACCCTCACTAGCGAGATCCTGAACCTGGTCGCCGAGATTAGCCTACAGATTGGTCGCATGGATGCCAGTGCGCTTAATGCTTCTCCGCAGTTACGCAAGCAAAACCGCATCAAAACACTGGCTGGCACACTCGCCATTGAAGGCAATACTCTGAGCGAAGCGCAGATCACCGCAGTGATTGAGGGTAAACCCGTATTGGGCAGTGTGCGCGAGTTGGCTGAAGTGAAAGGCGCGATTGCCGCCTACGAGGCTCTGCCCAGTTGGCAGCCAGATAAGGTAGAACATCTACTGACCGCACATGGCATGATGATGTCGGATATTCTGGTCAATGCGGGGCAGTTTCGAGATAAGGCGGTGGGTATTCATAAAGGCAAGGCGGTGCATCATATTGCACCGCCCGCGCATCGGGTCTCAGGATTGATCGCCGATTTAGCTCAATGGTTGAAGCAGTCCAAGGATCATCCGCTGCTTACCAGCTGTGTGTTTCATTACGAATTTGAGTTCATTCACCCTTTTAGTGATGGTAATGGCCGCATGGGACGCTTGTGGCAAACTCTGATTCTGTCGCAATGGCAGCCATTGTTTTTATCTTTGCCGCTGGAAAGCGTGATCAAAGATCATCAGCAAGACTACTATCAGGTGTTGGAAGATGCCGACCAAGCGGCGGATAGCACGCCTTTTATTCGCTTTATGCTATCAGTGATTACGCAAACACTCGCACAAAACGCCCCTGTAAATGCCTCTGTAAACGCCCTTGTAAATCCAAAATTTGCTGCCAGCTTAGACGTGAGCGGGCTTAAAACGCCTGAGGCGATTGTGGCCTTGTTGACAGTCAAGCCGGAACTGACTCGCCAGCAACTGGCTAACATGATCGGTAAAGATATTCGCACCATTGGGCGTGCCTTGGCCAAACTACAACAAGCCGGAAAAATAACACGAATAGGCTCGGATAAAACCGGCCATTGGGAGGTTCATCTGTGAACAACTACAAAACCATCGCCGAATCGAATAACTTTATCGTCCTTGATAAATACACCAAATGTTCGCAGGTCAATGAACCTTATCAAAGTGAATACGACTCAACTCGTTCCCACGCTCCTGCGTGGGAATGCATACGGAGCTTAACAAATGGGTAGAAGCCGCTATAAAATTATTGAGCCAGAACAGCCACACTTTGTAACCTTGACCGTTTTGCACTGGATACCAGTCTTCACTCGCCCTGATACCGTCAGCATTGTGCTTGATTGCCTGCGCTTTTTAAATAAGGATGGCCTAAACGTGTATGCTTGGGTGTTATTAGAAAACCATTGCCATTTTGTTTTGCAAAGCCAGGCGCTGGATAAAGATATTGCCCGATTAAAATCATGGACAGCTAAAAAACTGATTCAATACCTTGCTGAAAATAATGTTAGGCAAATTCTGGATCAACTGGCTTTTTATAAAAAAGCGCATAAAAATGATCGCGCTTACCAATTTTGGCAGGAAGGTGTGCATCCTGAGCTGATTCAAGGTGAAGAGATGATGCGACAAAAGATTGATTACATTCACCAAAACCCTGTTAAACGTGGTTATGTGGATAAGGCTGAACATTGGCGATATTCCAGCGCTAGAGATTATGTTGGAGTGCCGGGGTTATTGGAGGTTTGTAAAACATGGTAGATAGGTATGCATTCCCACGCGGGACAGATATGTTGCTCCTGCAATATCTGCATATACGCCATCCATGGCGAAAAGCGTGGGAACGAGATCCAAATTCAAGCGGAACTTCATGTGAAGCGAGGGCAATCCAATGACTGACTACAAAACCATCGCCGAATCCAATCACTTTATCGTCCTTGATAAATACAATAAGGATTGGCAGGTTGCAGAAAGCTACCAAAGTGAAGATGAGCTAGAGCGCGAGCTTATTCGTGACCTGCAAAACCAAGGCTATGAGTATGTACCCGGTTTGAATAACCCAGAAAAAATGCTGGCGAATGTGCGCGTTCAGTTGCAAGTATTGAATGGTGTAGCGTTTTTGGATGGTGAATGGCGGCGTTTTGTTGAGCAATATTTAGATAAGCCTAGTGATAACAACCTGGATAAAACACGCAAAATTCATGATGACTACATCTTTGATTTTGTGTTTGATGATGGCCATATCGAAAACATCTACCTGTTGGATAAGAAAACCATTGCCCGCAATAAAGTGCAGGTGATTAAACAGTTTGAACAAACAGGCTCACAAGCGAACCGCTATGATGTGACGATTTTGGTAAATGGTTTACCTTTGGTGCAAATAGAACTTAAAAAGCGCGGTGTGGCGATACGAGAAGCCTTTAATCAAGTACACCGCTACAGCAAAGAAAGTTTTAACGTCGACAACTCACTGTTTAAGTATTTACAGTTATTCGTAATTTCTAACGGTACGGATAGCCGCTATTTCGCCAATACCACTCAACGCGATAAAAACAGTTTTGACTTCACCATGAATTGGGCGAAGTCGGATAATACGCTGATTAAAGATTTAAAAGATTTTACCGCGACATTTTTTCAGAAAAATACGCTATTGAATGTGTTGCTGCATTATTCGGTATTTGATGTCAGCGATACGTTGTTGGTGATGCGTCCCTACCAAATTGCTGCCACTGAGAGGATTTTGTGGAAAATTAACAGTGCCTATCAAGGCAAAAACTGGAGTAAGACCGAGAGCGGTGGGTATATCTGGCATACCACAGGCTCAGGTAAAACATTAACCAGCTTTAAAGCAGCCCGTTTGGCCACTGAACTGGACTTTATTGATAAGGTGTTTTTTGTGGTGGATCGTAAAGATCTGGATTATCAAACCATGAAAGAATACCAGCGCTTTTCGCCCGATAGCGTGAATGGCTCGGACAGTACCGCAGGCTTAAAGCGTAATCTCGATAAAGATGATAATAAAATTATTGTGACCACCATTCAAAAGCTTAATAACTTAATCAAGGGCGAAGGCGACTTGCCTGTTTATCAAAGCCAAGTGGTGTTTATTTTTGATGAGGCGCACCGTAGCCAGTTTGGTGAAGCGCAAAAGAATCTTAAAAAGAAATTCAAAAAATATTATCAGTTTGGTTTTACCGGCACGCCTATTTTTCCTGAAAATGCCTTGGGTGCTGAAACCACCGGCAGCGTGTTTGGCCGCGAGCTGCATTCCTATGTGATTACCGACGCGATTCGTGATGAAAAAGTGCTCAAGTTTAAAGTGGACTATAACGATGTACGCC
>SPJM01000352.1 GCA_006844585.1 Methylococcaceae bacterium
AGCATCCCCAAAATCACCAAACTCAGAGTTTATTGATAATTCTAGAACTGTTGAATTAACATCTGCGATTCCAAAAATAGTTAGCAATTTTTGTATCTCAATTTTTGCCTGCTTTCTGTTTGTTGTTTTTGATATGAGATAATCAAGAGTAGTTATCGTGGTTGCACACAAATAGCCCTCAATTTGATTATTTTCAGCCATTCCTACAAGATTCGCTGAAAACTCAACAAACTCTTTTCTGTTTAGCAGTACATCGAGAATAATATTTGTATCGAATAAGATTCTCAAAGGTATTTTTTCATTAAGTGCTTTTTATTATCATCTGCCTCTATATGGCTAGACTCTAAAACTCCGATTAATGACTGGGTAATAGGGGGTATTTCTGCTTCCTCCGCTCTTCTTGTCAATATTTGAAAATAATCAGAAACAACTTGAGAATGCGATTTCACGTCAAGGGGTCGCCAGCTTGATTTTCTTGAATTATCACCCCGGCCGCTTCGCCGTGCCGCAACAAGTCAATAATCGCTTATCCCAGTTGCATTTGCTTACGCGCTGTTTGAACAGCCTTGCGCACGGTATCCGGGGCAGTGCCGCCGATGTGCTTACGAGCCGCAACCGAACCTTCTAAGCTGAGAATGTCAAAGACATCGGCTTCGATTTGCTGAGAAAACTGTTGCAGTTCATTTAAGCTTATTTCGGATAAATCCCTTGAGGATTCGATTCCTAAACGCACTGCTAATCCGACAACTTCATGCGCATCGCGGAACGGTATGCCTTTGCGCACCAGATAATCCGCCAAGTCTGTTGCGGTTGCAAAGCCTTTTTTGGCGGCCTGATACATGTTTTCTTTTTTCGATTGGATATTCGGCATCATATCGGCAAAAGCTCTGAGCGAATTTAATAAGGTATCCGCAGTATCGAATAAAGGTTCTTTGTCTTCTTGGTTGTCTTTGTTATAGGCCAAGGGTTGGCTTTTCATCAGCATTAACAAAGAGATCAGATGCCCGCTGACCCGACCGGATTTACCTCTGACTAATTCAGGCACATCCGGGTTCTTTTTTTGCGGCATAATCGAAGAACCTGTACAAAATGCATCCGGCATTTCGATAAAATCAAACTGGGCGCTGGCCCACAAGACCAATTCTTCGGAAAAGCGGGATAAATGCATCATGATCAAACTGCCGCAAGCGGCAAATTCAATGGCGAAATCGCGATCACTGACCGAATCCAGAGAGTTATTGGAAGGTCGGCTAAAGCCTAACAATTCCGCTGTCATCTGCCGATCAATCGGATAGCTGGTTCCGGCCAGGGCGGCTGCGCCTAGCGGCATAATGTTAATGCGCTTAACACAATCCAACAGACGTTCGCGGTCGCGGCTGAGCATTTCAAACCAGGCCATCAGGTGATGTCCAAAGGTAACGGGCTGGGCGACCTGCAAATGGGTAAAGCCCGGCATAATGGTATCTGCTTCGCGTTCGGCTAAATCCAATAAAGCGGTTTGTAAACGTTGCAGTTGCTGCAAAATCAAATCAATTTCTTTGCGCAGATATAAGCGAATGTCGGTAGCGACTTGATCATTACGAGAACGGCCGGTATGCAGTTTTTTGCCGGCAATGCCGATCAGATCAGTCAGTCGCGCTTCGATATTCATATGCACGTCTTCTTGCTGAATCGACCATTGGAACTTACCTTGTTCAATTTCTTCGGCGATTTGCGCTAAACCGCTTTGTATATCTTTAAGCTCCTGTTCAGTCAAAATACCGATACTTTGCAACATACGGGCATGGGCTAATGAACCCTCAATATCCTGTTGGGCCATGCGTTGATCAAAATCAACCGAAGCTGTATACACCTCGACAAAGGCGTCTGTCGCTTCTGCAAAACGAGCGCTGGAAAGTTTTTCGGTATTGACTGTACTCATAGATAATCAAATGGTTGGACAAAAGAAGAATTATACCGGTAAAAACCGCTATGAGTAATAGTTGGAATCAAGCTTACCTTGCTTTCGGCGCCTTAATCTTTACAATCCATTTCCGCTAATGAACTACTTTTCATATATACCCTCTCATGGTTAAAACGCATCTTATTCCCATGAAAATCATCCTTACTCTCTTATTGCTATTTCTGACCGGCTGCGCCACTACTCATGTAGACGTTGATTATGATCCAACCATACAGTTTACGCATTTATCTCGGTATAGTTGGCTGCAAGCGCCTTCTCAAACCAGCGGCGATCAACTTTTAGACAGCAATACCCTACTTCACGATAATTTAAAAAAACAAATTGAACTGGGTTTTAAAATTCGGGGTTATTTACAATCCGAGCGGGAGGCTGCGGATTTTTTAGTGATTTATCGTATTATTGTTGAAGATAGAAGCAAAACCAGCGTTTTGCATAGCTCTTATCATTTCCCGATGCATTGGCATTATGGCGTTGGCGGTTATTATTCTTCATTCGCCTGGCATTATTACCCGCAAACCTATACTTATGAATATCAACAAGGCACGCTGGTCATTGATATAATCAATCCCGACAATCAAAAACTAATGTGGCGCGGCATGGCGCATAAGAATTACCGCCCGAATGCAACGCAATTGGAAAAACAAAGCCTTTTCAGCCAAGCGATTCACACTATCATGAAACAATTTCCGCCGGAACGCGAGCCGATTCAACCCTGATTTTTTTGATATGGACAGCGCCCAACCATACAGTCGACTGGACTGCGCTTTTGCGCATTTTTTAAGCGAAAAAAGCCTATTATCTCAACACGACAAAAATATTTTTGAAGACTTGTTGAAACAGCTTTCCGCCTACCAAAGTCTGGGGCATAGCTGTCTTTTTATGACCCCCGAGCAACAAGCCGTGGTTGAAGCCTCTGCGTTACTCAGCGATTCGCAGAATGATAAGCCTTTGGTGCTGGAAGATAACCGTTTATATACTCATCGATATTGGTTTTATGAACAACGCTTAGCCGCCCAACTTCATCAGCGCTGCCGCCCATACGATGATCACCCCGAATTAGAAACCACACTGGATCGTTATTTTGAACCGATCAAAGAAAAAACCGATTGGCAGCGATTAGCCGCTGAAAACGCCGTCCGCCAACAATTCAGTATTATCACCGGCGGCCCCGGAACCGGCAAAACCACTACCGTGGTAAAGATTTTAGCGATTTTGCAGGAACTCCACCCTCACCCCTTGCATATTGCCTTAACCGCACCGACCGGCAAAGCCGCCATGCGCTTACAGGAATCTATTCTAGGCAATAAAACCGCACTGGCCTGTTCCGACCCCATCAAAAACGCAATACCCGAACAGGTATCAACTATCCACAGACTGCTGGGCGCTTTGCCGCCGACGCCTTATTTCAAACATCATGCTAAAAATCCATTAACGCATGACTTAGTAGTTGTCGATGAAGCCTCTATGGTGGATTTAGCATTAATGAGCAAATTAGTTGATGCTTTGAAACCCGGCGCTCGCTTGATTTTACTCGGCGATCAGAATCAATTAGCTTCGGTGGAATCCGGCGCCGTTTTAGCTGATTTAACAGCAGCCTTACCCGAACAAACCACGGAGCTACAAAAAGCCCACCGTTTTGTGCCTGAAATCAAACAATTGGCCTCCCTGATTAATCAGCAGCAAAGCGGACAGGCCTGGGAACAACTTCAACGCAATATTCCAGCGACTTCACTGTACAAAGAAAACTTATCTGAATATATTGCCGACCGTTATCAGCCTTATTTCGATTTGCTGGAGAACGCTACCGACCCGGAGGTTTTGTTCTCAGCTTTCAATCAGTTTAAAATCTTGTGCGCTAACCGCAGCGGCCCGTTTTCAGTCAGCGAAATCAACCATTTTTTAGAACACCGGATGGTTAAACGCTTTGGCTTAGGCTCCGCTCAACAGTGGTATGTGGGGAAACCCATAATGATTACCACCAACTATCCGCCCTTGAAATTAGCCAACGGCGATATAGGCATCTGCCTGCCCGACCCTGCACACAACAATGCCTTTATGATTTATTTTCAACGCGCCGATCATAGCATCCAAAAAGTGCCGCCCGGCCGTCTGCCTCGCTATGAAACCGTTTATGCGATGACCATTCATAAAAGCCAAGGCTCAGAATTCGATAATGTATTGATTGTATTGCCGGAAAAAACCAATCCTATCCTGACCAAAGAATTACTTTATACCGCCATCACCCGCGCGAAAAAAACGGTAACGCTATTCAGTTCGGCGGCAATTTTCGAACATACCGTAGCCAACCGCGTGATGCGGCATAGCGGATTAGCTGAAAAATTATGTGCGCTCAAATCTTCCGCCTAAACTTTACAAACTTAATACAAAATATGCGAACGAAGTTTGTTTTCATGAATTTACATAAGGTGAATTGTTAACACAATCAAAGTATTTCATTCACTGTTTGTCCATCTTTAATACAGCAAAATACATTCAACGCTTTTCACTATTTTGCTTAATTTAATTTTAAGGTGGATAACATGACAACCGCGAATAACAATGATAAAAATTTATTGAAAACCCTAAGCGAAGAATTCCAGGGGGAGGAAATTTTCGGCCTTGAATTTATTATGGATGATTTGTGCGATAATATAGCCGAAGAATCACCCCAGCGAATCAAACCAAAAAATGTGGATTGGTTCGGCCTATCCGATTTATGTATTTAAACCAGCGGACGCTATGGACTGTGAAATACTCGCGGTAGTCGATGAACATGATGAGATTATTGATTACCGACCCAGAAATGAAATTCATACATTAAATTTACGCCATCGAGCGGTACATATTCTGGTCTTTAATGAACAAAAGCAATTGTTCTTACAAAAACGTTCGCAAAACAAAGACACAAACCCAGGTTTATGGGACACCTCCGCCGCAGGTCACGTCGACAAAGGCGAAGATTATGCACAATGCGCAATCCGGGAAATAGAAGAAGAACTGGGCGTTAAACCAAAGGCCGCTCTAAAAGCCTTATTTAAACTCGCGCCCACTGCCGAACTCGGCATGGAGTTTATCCAGGTTTTTTGTTGCTATCATAGCGGCCCTTTCCAATTAGCCGCTGACGAAATCGAAGATGGCGCTTGGTTTAATAACGAACAAGTCAATCAACGCGTCGCAGCGGATGACCCCACTTTAACGCAAACTTTCAAAACCATTTGGAAACACTTACCCGCCCCTCTTCATGATTAAACGTCAACAGCTCGTGGATTTTTGCAACCATTTGTTGCAATCGGAACGTTATCAGGATTACGGTCCCAATGGGTTGCAAATCGAAGGAAATGAACAAATCCGGACTATCGCTTTTGCCGTTTCAGCCACCCAGGATTCCATTCAACAGGCGATCAGCCATCAAGCTGACGCTTTAATCGTACATCACGGATTATTCTGGTCATTTCAAGGCGCTAAAACAATCACCGGTCCTTACGCCAAACGCGTCATCCCGTTGATTAAACACAACATAAATTTATTAGGCTATCATTTACCCTTAGACGGTCACCCGGAAGTCGGCAACGCCGCTGTATTGGGCAAATTACTAAATTGCCTGAATCAACAACCGTTCGGCGACTACAAAGGCAATCCCACCGGCATTAAAGGTGAGTTGGCCGAACCGCTTAGCGCGAAAGCTTTCGGCAAACAATTAGAACAGGTTTTAGATCATTCTGTTATTATGTCGTCGCCTGACAAAAACGCCTTAATTCACAGTTTGGGCATTATTACCGGCGGCGCCAACGGCGAATGGCGCAGCGCTTATCAAGATAATCTGGACGCCTATCTAACTGGCGAGATCAGTGAACATGATTGGCATGACAGTCAGGAACACGGCATCCATATGTTTGCCGGGGGGCATCATGCAACAGAAAAATTCGGCATACAAGCCTTAATGAAAAAAATCGAAGAACAATTAGATGTTAATTGCGTGTTTCTAAACAGCGAGAACCCTGCATGAGAAAACGACCATTGAAATGGATCAAAAATGAAAATCAGCCAGGCTTAAAGAAGTGGCGGAGCGGACGGGACTCGAACCCGCGACCCCCGGCGTGACAGGCCGGTATTCTAACCAACTGAACTACCGCTCCGCGAAAGAAGAGCGTATTATATACAACTTTTATTTTCCGTCAAGTTAATTTTCTGAACATGAAAACAGAAACCCATAAAATTTCCGTCCGAAATAGAGCCGTTATTACTTCCATTTGGATGATTCCCGATCAGTATGAATCCGTCTTTATCATTGCGCCGGGCGCCGGTAAAGATATGACATCCGAATTTCTATGTTATATGCATGAAAACATAGCTAAACACGATGTCATGACGGTGAAATTCAATTTCCCTTATTTGGAACAAGGCCGAAAAGCGCCTAACGCGCCCACTATCCTGGAGGACACCTGGTTGGCGGTGATTGAAGAAGTACAAAAACAGACCGGCTTTCCACGCGATAAAATATTCTTATCCGGAAAAAGTATGGGTGGGCGCTACGCAACCTTATTAGCGGCTAAATTCGATGGTTACGCCGGTATTATCCATTACGGCTATCCGCTACATGCGCCGGGCAAAACCGAAAAACCCCGCGGAGAGGATTTAAGCGCCGTTCATTCTCCAATGCTGTTCTTTCAGGGTACGCGAGATTCACTATGCGAACTGGATATACTCCGCCCTATTCTGGAAAAATTAGATCCTCAACCCACTTTACATATCATAGAAGGCGGCGATCATTCCTTTAAATTACTCAAAAGACTTAACCGTTCCTATGAATCAGTGTTGCAAGAACTGGTCGTCAAGTCAGTGGAATGGATCAAAAAACTGCAATAAACTGCCCGCTCTGCCTCAGCGCTGATCACGTTCATTTTCATCAAGACTCGCAACGCCGATATCGGCGTTGCCGAGCTTGCCAATTGGTTTTTGTCCCGCCCGAACAACATTTATCTATCGCAGAAGAAAAAGCGATTTATGATTATCATCAAAACCATGCCGATGATCCCGGATATCGACAGTTTTTATCCCGCCTCAGCGTTCCGCTGATCCATAAACTCAATAAAAACGACCAAGGCCTGGATTTCGGTTGCGGTGCTGATTCCGCACTATCGGCCATGTTCACCGAGCAGGGGTTTACTATGCAACAATACGATCCCTTATATGCTCCTTTTCCTGAACATCTAAACCATTGCTATCAATTCATTTGCTGCACAGAAGTCGTGGAACATTTACGCGCCCCGCATCTTGAATTTGAACGTCTGTTCAACTTGCTCAAGCCCGGCGGCAAGCTAGGCCTTATGACCAAAATGGTGATTAACGCCGAAGCCTTCTCCCGCTGGCATTACAAAAACGATTTAACCCATATCACCTTTTTCAGCGGGGAAACTTTCCATTGGCTGGCTGAAAAATACGCTTGTCATTTAGAATTCTTTCATACAGATGTCATCATTCTGGAAAAACAAGAGCTTTAAAAGTAGAATATATTAATTCTTTAATATATTTAACAATCATGACATCCTTTACACCTTATAGCGCTCTATTAGGCGGCGGAATAATAGCAACCAGCGTGATAATTCTGCTTCTCTTTAACGGCCGCACAGCTGGCATCAGCGGCATCATGCATGAATTATTGCCACCCCATTACACCCATTATGGTTGGCGAATTGCTTTTCTTTTAGGACTCGTTTTAGGCGGCTTTGTTTTTCAGTTATTCAGCGATGATTATGCGCCGCCGCGCCAAGACTCGCCGCTATGGCTGATCGGGTTGGGCGGCTTTCTGGTCGGCATCGGCAGCCGTTACGGCAGTGGTTGCACCAGCGGTCATGGGGTCTGCGGATTGGCTTCATTTTCCAAACGCTCGTTATTCGCCACCTTAACTTTCATGGGCTTTGGCGGATTAAGCGTTTTTGTCATTAAACATATTATTGGATAAACAATATGACGATATTAATCGGACTGCTCAGCGGCATCTTGTTTGGACTGGGCTTATCCATCGCAGACATGATCAATCCCCATAAAATCATTAATTTTTTAGATATTGTCGGCGACTGGGACCCCAGCCTGGCTTTTGTAATGATCGGCGCATTAATACCCAGCGCGATTGCATTTTATTGGATACGCAAACGAAACGCGCCGCTCTTAGACTCGCAATTCCATACTTCGAATCTAAAACACATCGACCGCCCGTTAATGCTCGGTTCGGCAACGTTCGGGGTCGGCTGGGGCATTAGCGGATTCTGTCCGGGTCCTGCGGTGACGGGTTTATCCTTTTTTAACCCGGAGGCCTTAGTGATGGTTATTTCTATCTATTTGGGCTTTATCGTTCAAAAGTTCATCGTTAAAAAGCTTTCGCCTTAAAGCCCTCGGGCACATCCAAAGAGAAAATATCTTCGCGGATTTTGGCGGTATAAAAGCCCAAGGCGCGAATGCGTTCTTTCAATTCAGAATTCATATCGACGGCGGCAATCATGCCATAGACTTTTTTGTCCTTATGCTCTGGAAAAAAGCGCCTGAAATTATCGATAATATTTTGCAGTTGATAAATCGCTTCTTCGCGTAAATGACTTTTCACCTCCACGACGTAAGCTTCATTAACATCGCTGTTGGCATAGGCCAATACATCTATTTCCAAGTCCCGGCCGTCTTTATGTAAACGAACACTGGGACTGATAATTTCCATTTTAAATTTTTCCTGTAAAATTTGTTGCATAGAGGGCAGCGCCAAACCTTCGGTAAAACTGCCGAATTTACGACCTAATCCGCCGATTTGTTTACCCAGTTCTTTGAGTTGTTTATCGGTTTGCCTACCCAGCTCCTTGAGTTGTTTGTCGGTTTCTTGTTGCGATGTTTTCAATTCCATTATTTGATTATCCGTTTCTTTCTGGGCTATGGCAATCGAAGCAACCAAAGCTTTTAATTCTTCATCTGTCATGACAAAATCCTATCTTAATATTTCTTTTACAAACAATCATAACAAAACCAACATTCACCGAATAGCTATCAATGCAGTCATTTGAAACGCCCAATAAAATCTACAGCGTCAGCGAATTAAACCGTGAAGCCAAACTGATCCTGGCTGATCATTTTTTAACCCTTCAAGTAGAAGGGGAAATTTCCAATTTGAGCAGACCAGCATCCGGCCATATTTACTTTTCACTCAAAGATGATAAGGCGCAGGTGCGCTGCGCCATGTTCAGATCGGCGCTACGGCGTTGTCCTTTTACCCCTGACAACGGTAAAAAAATAGTCGTGAAAGCTCAAGTCAGCCTTTATGAAGCGCGCGGGGATTATCAGCTCATTGTTGAACACATGGAAGAAGCGGGCGAAGGCGCTTTACGCCTTGCCTTTGAAAAACTCAAACAAAAACTGAACAGCGAAGGCTTATTCGCCGAACACACAAAAAAAGACATTCCACGCATCCCCCGGCAAATCGGCGTAATCACTTCACCGACCGGCGCCGCCATACACGATGTATTGACGGTGCTGAAACGCCGCTTTCCCGCTATACCTATTATTCTTTACCCGGTCGCCGTGCAGGGCGAAAGCGCACAATTCGAAATTGCCAAAGCCATCGCCAGCGCCAATGAACAAGCATTAACGGATGTATTGATCGTCGGCCGGGGCGGCGGTTCTTTAGAAGACCTATGGGCGTTTAATGAAGAAATCGTCGCCCGCGCCATTTTCAATAGTGAAATTCCGGTCATTTCCGCTGTCGGCCATGAAGTGGATATCACTATTGCCGATTACGTGGCCGATGTTCGCGCCCCTACCCCGTCAGTCGCCGCTGAATATTGTGTTCCGGATCAACAGGAATGGTTAAGCTCATTTCAATCTTTCGAAAATTATTTATTGCAATTGCAGCAAGGTAAAATTCAGCAACATCAACTATCATTAGATTGGTTAAGTCGCGCCTTGCAAAACCAACACCCCGGCCAGAAATTGCAACGCAACGCCCAACGCCTGGAGGAATTATCCCATCGTCTGCATTCTAATTGGCGACAAAAATTTCTTCATCACAGCCATTGCATTGAGCAGTATCAGCATAAACTCGATCAGCACAACCCCCGACAACGACTTGTTCAACATCAGCAAAAATTAGCGTTTTTGGAACAAACCTTAGCCCGCGCCATACAACAAAAAATAACTTCGCTCAGCAATCAGCATACAAACATTGCACAAACCTTGAATGCAATCAGCCCTTTAGCCACTTTGGATCGCGGCTACGCCATCGTTAAACATAAGACTGAGCAAAACATTATCAAAGACAGCAAACAACTCCAAGAAGGCGACCTCACTGAAACCCAATTCAGCAAAGGCCGCATTATCAGCATCGTCAAAGCAATAATCGAATGATCAAATCAGCCTTATTACTCTTGTTATTATCCATAATCCCGCTCAGCGGGTCTGCTTCATTGCCGCAATCATTAAACGTTCCCGGCGGCGTTGCCATTATCAAAATAGGCGATCTCGATCAACCGATGCCCAAGGTTTTTTATCAACAAAAAAGAGTCCTGGTCAGTCGCAACGAGCAGGATTGGATAGCAATAATCGGCATACCTTTATCAACCAAGCCCGGCCCGCAGCAAATCGTCGTCAAAGATAATCATCATACCCGAAACATTCCTTTTCAGGTATCGGCAAAAGACTATCCCGCGCAATATCTCACCATCAAGAAAAAAAGAATGGTCAGTGGTTTCACCGACGAAGATTTAAAAAAAATCAATGCCGATAAAGTGGAAATGACGGCGGCTAAATCTGTTTGGACGGAGAAATCCGCCGATACAAACTTTATCCTGCCCGCCCAAGGCAGAATCAGCAGCCTGTTCGGTTTAAAGCGTTTCTACAATGATATTCCCAAAAAACCACATAACGGACTGGACATCGCCGCCAAAACTGGCGCGCCGATTATCGCGCCCAACGCCGGCACAGTGATTAAAACCGGCCATTATTATTTCAACGGTAAAACGGTGTTTCTGGATCATGGTCAAGGTCTGTTAAGCGCTTATTTGCACATGAACGAAATCAAAGTTAAAGAGGGCGAAACTGTACAGCAGGGCCAAATACTGGGAACCATAGGCACAAGCGGCAGAGTCACCGGCGCGCATTTACATTGGATGATTTTTCTGAACAATACCCCGGTAGACCCGGCTTTATTCGTCAACGAACAGATTCATATCACTCAATGAAACGCTATAAAAAAGTTTTCTGAGCCATTCAGTTTAGGTTTAATGAAAATCATTATAATGCGAACCACGATTTAGAAAAATCGTGCAAAACATTACTCTCCCAAGATTGCATGGAAGTTCTACACTGAAGCGGTTATTGATTAATAACCGCTTTTTTTATGCCTTGCTGAAAAGGTGAAATCAAAAAAAATCAGCTTAACCCAGCTTTCGATTTTAAATCCATAACCAATTGATATATATTTAAAAATAAATATTAATCACTATTTTCGAAGGCTGGGTTAACAGGGAAAATGATTGAGAATGTGGCGCTTAAAGTATCTGTTCTTTGATCGGGCGTTTAAAAAGGCTTGAAAAATATCTATCGGGACATGGCAGAAATCAACCGGACTTGTTTCTCGAAAAGAAACGCGCATTTTGTGGGTTCTTTCATCATAACCAATAAAATTAATTTTACTGGATTTTACTGACTGCATTTTCATATCCAACCTCCAATATGTCATGCATGTAATGTCGAATAGACAATATTTTTTAGCGTCAGTTCACCAATAAATGACAAATCGGATCATGCTTATAAAATAAAACCCGAAACTAATGATCCATCCCCAAAGAGTAATCCCCTAAAGTCTTAAAAAAGCGTGTCATGTTCGGCTTCAAATCCATGTACTTTAGCCCGTGGCAAAAACGAAGGCGGGTTCCAGTCTTCTAACGATGAATCGAAAAATTGATTGGCCAGCCACCTGGCTTGGTTCAAGATAGGCGCTATAAAGGCATAAAGCTTGCCATTAGGTAATTCGGCCACATCGCCTAAAGCGAAAATATTGTCATGATCAGTTTGCAAGCGTTGATTGACCAATATTCCCCGATTCACTTTCAAATTCGCCATTTCAGCAAGCTGGGTTCGCGGTTTAAAACCGCAAGAAACAATGACGCCATGATAAGATAATCGCTCATCTCCACTTGCAACGCCTACCCCGCCAGGCTCCTTAACAATTGCGCTGACATTTTGGTTGAAGCGAACAGACACCCCGGCTTGTGTAAAAACATTGAATAATTTTACTGAATCCGTTTCTTGTAATTGCCGCTCCATCAATCTATCCATAGCATGGTATAAGGTCACTTGATCGCCCGCCTCGGCCAAATCGGAAGCCAGTTCACAACCAATCAAACCGCCCCCGATAACAGCCCAATGCGGCGATTGCTCAACAGAAATCTGCGCTCTCAATCGACGCAGTTGAATCAAGTCCCGCAAGCTATTAAAAAGATAAAAATTTTCCTGAAAAGGCAATAATGGCGGAGGAATAAACGCTGCAGACCCGGTAGCCAGAATCAGTTTGTCATATTCAACAAATTTTGTTTGTCCGTCCTTATCCACTACCTTCAAGACTTGCTCGGCACAATCGATGCCGCATACCTCCAGGCCGCTTTTTATATCGATTTGTTTCTCCCGCAGGCTGGCAAAAGACTTCATGACAATAGTCTCTTCTATATCGGCTTTACTAAAACCACGGGACAACATCGGTCTGGAATAATACCCCTCGGTTTCTTGAGTCAGTAAAGTGATGGAATCTTCTGCGGATAACTTTCTATACTGTTCCGCAAATGTAATCCCGGCAACGCCGGAACCGATAACAACTATTTTCATACTTTACTCCTGTTTTATTGAAAGCCTATAACCCCGCAAAAATTGTATGAAGCCTAAATTCCATTACAAATTTTGCATGATTTATCAATATTTCTTTACTAATGATTCTTTCAAAAACAAACACTTATCACCGCCATAAAATTGGCCTATTGCTTGCAATAGTGAATTGTATCATCAAAAACAAAAGGATTTGGAGACGATTGATTATACCGAAACCTTAGAAGCTATTCGTGAAAACAAGGGGGGGTGGGCTTTTTGCAACAAAGCATCAGCGAAGAAGAAGCCCAAAATATTGCCGCTTATTTGAATACCTTATAAGTGGAGATGATAATTTTATCTGCAATGTTCCTATCATTCATCGTTTCAGGAAATGAGCGGACAATGTATTTACTAAAGAGGTTGTTATGAAAACGCTATTTTTACCCTTAATACCGCAATCCGCCTATACCCACCAAGCTATCGGCGGGACCGGTTAGGCAATAAAACCGCTATTCTGCACTGTTGATTGAGCGTGAAAGGACTCGCGCCGAAGACAACACAAAATTAAAAAT
>SPJM01000353.1 GCA_006844585.1 Methylococcaceae bacterium
CAACGCTGGATGAGGTATTTGATTAACCCGTCGTTGGATAAGCGAAGCGTCATCCGACTTGAGCGGGACGGGGTATTCATCCCGTTCCAAACGTTTGCAAGCAATGAATTGATATCGCCTTTTCAAAGAATAATCTTGTGATAAGATGCCTTGATGAATAAATCTCACGATCAAGCGTATAAACTGTTATTTTCCGAACCGGAACTGATTGTTGATTTATTACAAGGTTTTGTGCAAGAAGACTGGGTAAAAACACTAGACTTCAAGACCTTGGAAAAGGTTTCCGGCAGTTTTATCAGCGACGACTTACGCAGTCGTGAAGATGATTTGATTTGGCGAGTCAAATACAAAGAAGATTGGCTCTATGTTTATCTGCTGATTGAATTTCAATCCACTGTTGATCCATACATGGCCGTTCGGCTGATGACGTATATCGGCTTGCTGTATCAGGATTTGATCAAAAGCAGACAGTTTGCCGGTCATCAGCAATTACCGCCGGTTTTTCCAGTCGTTTTATACAACGGTGATCAGCGCTGGACAGCCGCCACAGAATTAAAAGACCTCATTGTGCATGTGCCGGGCGGATTGGAGCAATACCTGCCTGCGTTAAAATACCTGATTCTGGATGAAGGCGCTTATCAGGCTGAATCCTTGGTACCGTTAAAAAACTTGGTGGCGGCGATATTCCGATTGGAAAACGCCCAAACCGATCAAGAGATATTGGCGGTTATCACAAATCTGATAGAATGGCTGCAAGCGCCTGAGCAAACCCGCATACGGCGCAATTTTAGCGTTTGGATAAAACGGGTTTTACTCTCGTCTCAAGAGACGGAGGTCAAATCCGAAGTAACCGATTTATTGGAGATTAAAACCATGTTGGCAAATCGCATACCGCAGTGGATTAAAGAGGGAGAGGCCAGAGGTGAAGCCAGAGGAGAAGCCAGAGGAGAAGCCAGAGGAGAAGCCAGAGGAGAGGTGCGAGGTGAGGCAAAGACGCTGATCCGGCAATTAACTTTAAAATTTGGTTCTTTAACGGAAGCCATCACAACACGCATTTATCAGGCCGAAAAAGAAGAGCTGGATTTATGGGTGGAGCGTGTTTTAACGGCGGTGACGTTGGACGATGTTTTTCATTAACCCGTAAGTTGGATAAGCGAAGCGTGATTCAATAGGAAAAGGCAGGAGGTTATGAGCTTTATCATGCTTTGCAATTGCCTTAGGTTTTCATTGGGACATTTCAAAGTAAATTGGTACTTATCTTAATTTGTTATAATCCAAGCGACAAAGCTCAAGCAGTGCAAAGGAAGATAAATGACTGATGATGAACTTAAAGAGTTAGTTGCTAGCTTAGCGGTTGCTCAGAAAGAAACAGATAGAAAATTAGATAAAGTGGCAAAAATGATTGGTGGTATTGGTGCCAATCAAGGCGATGTGGCGGAGGAGTTTTTTTATAATAATTTGATATATCACAATCGTTTGGGAAATTTAAGGTTTGATGATATTACTAAAAACATGGAAAAGCATCGGGGCAATATTCAGGAGGAGTATGATTTATTCTTAACTAATGGAGATTCTATTGCAATTATCGAGGTTAAGTATAAAGCCCACTTGAATGATATTAAAAAGTTAGAACGCAAATTTAACCATTTTAAGCAGCTTTTCCCAATTTATCAGGATTACACGCTTTATGGCGCGATGGCATCTTTTTACTTCAACCAAGATATAAAGAATGAGTTATTGAATCAGGGATATTTTGTTTTAGAAAGGCGAGGCGATTTGATTCACACAGAAAACAGTGAGTTTTTGAAAGTAGCTTAGGGTGTTCATATCTTTACATCTCCTCGTATCGTAGATTGATGTCGCCTTTTCAAAGAATGATCTGCGCAGTCGGGAAGATGACGTGATCTGGCGAGTCAAATATCAACAGGAATGGATATATGTTTATCTGCTGATTGAATTTCAATCCCGCATTGACCGTTTCATGGCGGTTAGATTGATGACCTATATCGGCCTACTGTATCAGGATTTGGTTAAAAGCAAACAACTGACTGCTGATAAAAAATTGCCGCCGGTTTTTCCAGTCGTTCTATACAATGGTGACCCACGCTGGACAGCAGCCACGGAATTAAAAGACCTCATCGTCCACGCGCCGGGTGGCCTGGAACACTATCTGCCGTCCCTGAAATATTTATTACTGGATGAAAGCGCATGCGATACGGAAACATTGGCGCCATTAAAAAACCTGGTGGCGGCCATTTTTCGATTGGAAAACGCCCAAACCGATCAAGAGATATTGGCGGTTATCACAAATCTGATAGAATGGCTGCAAGCGCCTGAGCAAACCCGCATACGGCGCAATTTTAGCGTTTGGATAAAACGGGTTTTACTCTCGTCTCAAGAGGCGGAAGTAAAATCAGAAGTAACCGATTTATTGGAGATTAAAACCATGTTGGCAAATCGCATACCGCAGTGGATTAAAGAGGGAGAGGCCAGAGGTGAAGCCAGAGGAGAGGTGCGAGGTGAGGCAAAGACACTGATCCGGCAATTAACTTTAAAATTTGGTTCTTTAACGGAAGCCATCACAACACGCATTTATCAGGCCGAAAAAGAAGAGCTGGATTTATGGGTGGAGCGTGTTTTAACGGCGGTGACGTTGGACGATGTTTTTCATTAACCCGTACTCCGCGCTGAATATCGGTGGTGGATAGCGAGGCCAATGGCAGTGACTTTGTGGAAATAGCCGGTAATCGCAGACATGTGATGTCTTATCTGGCGGAATTTTATAAAAAGAACAGGCATTCATTAACCAGACTTAAATGATTTCCATCAAACAATTGGTTTATGCCTTGGCTGTTGAAGAGACATTACATTTTAAAAAGGCTTCCGAGAAATGTAATATCAGCCAATCAGCGCTAAGCACTGCTTTAAATGAGTTGGAAAAACAGATCGGGCTGCAGATATTTGAGCGCGATAACAAAAAAGTATTGATTACCCCAGTCGGCAAACAAGTTTTGCAACAAGCGCGCTCCATTTTGCTGCAGGTGGAAGAACTTCAACATTTTGCCGATACCCAAAAGAATCCGCTCAGTTATCCTTTGAAAATCGGCTTGATTCCAACTGTCGCGCCCTACATATTACCCAAATTGTTGCCTGTTTTAAATAAGCGCTATCCGCAAGCAAGATTGGATATTGTAGAAAGCCAATCCCATATATTGGTTGAAAAAGTCAGGCAAGGTGAACTGGATACGGCAATTTTAGCATTGCCGTTTTCATGTGAAGGCTTATTAACATTGAAATTTTGGGAAGAAGATTTTTATTGGGTAACGCTAAAAGGAACTCAACATGCGCAACAGGAAGAAATCACCAATATTGAATTGAAAAGCTGCAATTTGTTGCTGCTTAAAGAAGGGCATTGCCTGAAAGACCATGTGTTGAGCGTCTGTAACAGGAGCGATCAATTGAGTCATCAAAGTTTTAGCGCATCAAGCCTTAACACCTTGATTCAGATGGTCTTAGGAGGGCTAGGCACGACCTTAATTCCGGAAATAGCTGTCGAGCAGCTTACCGCACAACATACATCGCTTTCCGTGGTTCATCTCAATGAGCCAGGGCCGCACAGGCGGCTTGCCTTTATATCGCGCCCCAATTTTACCCGTTTCTCCAGTATCGAGGCCTTGCTTGAAGTTTGCAAGGAAGAGCTTAGGCATCTTCAAAAAAATTGAATTTCAGCTTCAATTTATTCAAATATACAGGCCGACATTGCCCGTTTATACTCTGTTACACTCCCTTTATAAACAGAAAACAATTTGGAGGAAACAGTCATGTTAAAGCATTGCGCATCACCCATAGCCGCTGCAATCGCCATCGCTTTGTCATCAAGCATCGCATTTGCAGAGAATCAACTTAAATCGCCAAAATTCTGGTGGCCTGATCAATTGAATTTAAGCCCGTTGCGTCAGCATGCGGCTGAATCTAACCCGATGGGGGAAAACTATAACTACGCCAAAGAATTCAATAAACTTAACTTGGTTGAGATTAAACAAGATCTAAAAACAATATTAACCACTTCTCAGGATTGGTGGCCTGCCGATTATGGTCATTACGGTCCTTTTTTTATTCGCATGGCTTGGCATAGCGCCGGCGTATATCGCATTTTTGATGGACGCGGCGGCGCATCGGGCGGTCAGCAGCGCTTTGATCCGCTGAATAGTTGGCCTGATAACGCCAATCTGGATAAAGCGCGGCGTTTGTTATGGCCGGTGAAAAAAAAGTATGGCCGACAAATTTCCTGGGCTGATTTGATGGTGCTGGCCGGAAATGTCGCCTTAGAATCGATGGGTTTTAAAACGCTGGGTTTTGCCGGTGGACGTGAAGATGACTGGGAACCGGAAATGGTTAACTGGGGGGAGGAAAAGGCTTTTCTTTCCGATAGCAAACGCTACCAAGGCGACAGAAAATTAAATAAACCTTTGGCTGCCGTACAAATGGGGCTGATCTATGTCAATCCGGAAGGCCCCGGCGGCAATCCCGATCCCTTATTGGCCGCCGGGGATATTCGCGATACCTTTGGCCGGATGGCGATGAACGATGAAGAAACGGTTGCTTTGATTGCTGGAGGGCATTCCTTTGGTAAAGCACACGGCACTCATAAACCGGAGCACTGTGTCGGCGCGGAACCAGCTGCCGCTGGTATTGAGAAACAAGGGTTTGGCTGGCAAAACAAATGCGGAACCGGAAAAGGGGTCGATACCGTTACCAGTGGTTTGGAAGGAGCCTGGACGATCACGCCGACGGCCTGGAGCATCAATTTTCTGCAAAATCTGTTTAACTTCGAATGGGTCCAAACTAAAAGCCCGGCTGGAGCAATCCAATGGATACCAAAGAATGCGCATGAAGTGAAATTTGTACCCGATGCGCATGAATCCTCCAAGCGTCATGCGCCGATTATGTTGACCACTGATTTAGCGCTGAAGTTTGATCCCAGCTATAAAAAAATCGCCCAGCGTTTTTTGAATAATCCCGATGAATTTGAACAGGCGTTTGCTAAAGCCTGGTTTAAACTGACCCATCGCGATATGGGGCCTAGAAGTCGCTATTTAGGGACTGATGCGCCGGCAGAAAGTTTTGTTTGGCAAGATCCGGTGCCAACAGTTGATTATCAACTGATAAAGAGTGAAGACATAGCGACCCTAAAAGCAGATATTCGGGATTCCGGTTTGACTGTTTCTCAACTGATTAGAACGGCCTGGGCGTCGGCTTCCAGCTTTCGAGGAACAGATATGCGCGGCGGCGCCAATGGCGCGCGCATTCGTCTGGCACCGCAAAAAGATTGGCAAGCTAATGATCCTGCGGAATTGGCTAAAGTATTGAAAATATTGGAGGGCATACAAAAGAAATTTAATGATAAAAAGAATCAAACAACATTATTTAGCTTTGTTGCTGATGATTCGGATAACAAAAAAGTTTCCTTGGCGGATGTTATCGTGTTGGGCGGTTCGGTGGCGATTGAAAAAGCGGCGAAAGAGGCGGGTTATAAGGTGACAGTTCCATTTACGCCCGGACGCGCCGATGCTGCGCAAGTGAATACGGATGTTAATTCTTTTGCTGTGCTTGAGCCATTAGCGGATGGCTTTCGCAATTATTACCATGAAAAAAGTCTGTTATCGCCGACTGATATGTTGGTTGACAAGGCGGCATATCTTACCCTGACGGTGCCGGAAATGACTGTTCTCATCGGCGGGATGCGTGTACTGGATGCTAATTCCGGAGGCTCGCAATTGGGTGTGTTTACAGATCGCCCCGGCAAATTGAGCAACGATTTTTTCGTTAACTTGCTTGATATGTCAACGCGATGGGTGAAGTCTACTGAAACCGAGGGCGTTTATCAGGGGGTTGACCGGAAAACGGGTAAAATCAGATGGTCGGCTGCGCCTGTTGATTTAGTATTTGGTTCCAATGCTGAATTGCGAGCTGTTGCCGAAGTTTACGCGGCTGATGATGCTAAAGAAAAATTCATCAATGATTTTGTCAAAGCATGGGTGAAAGTAATGAATCTGGATCGCTTTGATAGTGTTGCCGGATAAGGCGGCCTTTCGGACTGAGAATTTTATA
Source organism: Methylococcaceae bacterium (assembly GCA_006844585.1). Classification (GTDB taxonomy): domain Bacteria; phylum Pseudomonadota; class Gammaproteobacteria; order Methylococcales; family Methylomonadaceae; genus Methylomarinum. The sequence goes on from SPJM01000353.1 coordinate 6,112, forward strand.
AAATCCGAAACTAACTTGTCTTTTTGCTCAGTTTCTGCGTTGTGGAAATAGTTACATAGCTTGCTATGCGCCTATTTACACGCCTTGAAACTGAACAAAAATCCTACGCTAGTTTCGGGTTTTATTTCATCCTCAGTCCTTAGCAAGTATTATGAGCGACATGTACTGAATAAATGTCGCTCAATTAATATTTTCGATTGGATCAGAATGGCATTGAAAAACCTTTGCTAACAGCTTACTTTGATCGCCCAAAGATTAACTTAAATTAACGATAGTCGGAAACTGTGTGAATATCAGGTTACCATTAGGCAGTCTATAAGCTGAATAAAAAGCTAATTGGCCGCTAACATTGGGTAATGCTCCATCAAACACTGAAAATTGATAATCCTGGTCCGATAAAAGCGACTGCCCGGCGGATGCTAATTGCTCGATTTGCCCGTTCCAAATTTGCCAGCTATCGTCTTGGCGCATAAATAATAAGCGTTGATCGCTGTTTTCCGGTATATAAATCGCAACCGCTATCCAATCAACTGTTTGAGTTTGATCGAAAATACTGGGGGTTACCTTAAATTCTACTGAAAAGGCTTGTTCTGCTGATAAGGATTCGCCATTTTGCAAAACCGTTTCTTCGACGCTTAAATTACTGATGAAACAAGCGGTGGATTCGATTACTTCGCCATCTGTTTTGAGTTCAATGGCATTGCCGGAGTTCATTTCCGCTCTAGGCGAATCGAGAATAGCGGCAACTTCATCAGCGGGCATCACTTGCGCTTGATAACTTCCTTCCGAGTTGATGATGTGGCTGGTGAAAGCGCGTAAATGATTATGGGAAGCCAACATCAGTTGAGTATACATTTTGGCTAATTCTTCATTATCGGTTTCTGCTATGGCGTTTTGTAAGTCTCCGATGTCTACTTCCTCAATCATCGCGCCGACTTTCATCGCTTCCAATTCTGATTCTGCGCCTCTAGCGGTTAATTGATCGTAAAATGATTGCAATGCATCGTTGTTAAAAACGCCCACTTCAGGCGAGGCCGGATCGGTGATTTGATAAGCATCTAAAAACACTTTAGTCTTATCCATATGAGATTGCTCGGAAGCAGCTATATTGCTAAAATTGCGTGTTCCCCACATTTCGTAAAGAGCGTTGTAAACGTCTCTAGCCATCTTTTCTTCTTCACGCATAAAAGCTAAGGTATTGAATTCCGCTTCCGAAAGCGCTTGCACGGCTATTTGGTCGCTGCTAAGCGGGCAAGCGGATTCTGAACCGTGTCCGCCCATTTGATGACCTTGTTGTTGGTCGGCTGCTTGAGCATTCTGTATAGCTAACATTGCAGAAGTCAGCAGCAAAGTTTTGATGATCGTTTTCATGGTATATTCTCCCTAAGGAACGTACATGAAATAACTTGAACATTTGACTTGTCTTTTTTCTCGTCTTCAGTGTTGCACAAACAGTTACATAGCTGGTTATGCGCCTGTTTGTGCGCCTTGAATACGAAAAAAAATCCTGCGTCTAATGCCCAATTTATTTCATTCCCGTTCCTAATTGTTTTGAACCGGTACGCTTTTCTCGACTCGATAAACGGCGTGGCATACCTGGCATTTATCCATTAATTGGCCTAATTGCTGTAAGGTATGTTCGGTTTTGTTGATGGTCAGTGCGTCTGAAGCAAGTTGGTCAAAGCCCATGTGCAAAGATTTGCCCATTTTTTTAAAAGTGGTTGGTAGGGCTTGATGTAACGGATTATGGGCTCTTTTTTCATCTTTCATGCCCAGTGTTTCAGCATGTTTGGCGACTGCTTGAAAATCATTTTCGGCTAACGCTAGAATGATTTGTTGGACGCCGCCTTGCATTTGCCGCATATTTTTTAGAATTTGCGCTTGATGTTCAGGCGTTAAAGGAATAGCCTGACGTTGATCAAATCCATCGGCTTTGCTTACGGATATGCTTAAGCACAATGCTATGGAAAAGGCGCTGGTTAAGGCTTTAAGCAAAAAATGATTGTCTGAGTTTAGATGCTGTGTTGGTTTTTTCATCGTTGCTTATTAATTAGTTTATGTTAATTTAATTATATACTAAACTCGAACGAATTGTTTTTCCTGGAGGTAACAATTTGTAACAATGTGTTTCAGCCAAAGTTTTATAACTCTGATGAGTGTAGGTAGGGCTTTAGTCCTAAAACAGAGTAACTTAAGATTGACGATTTCTAGCGATAAACGCTCCCATATGGATAGCTACATGGAAACCAAACTCCAACGGATATTAATTGTTGATGATGATGTTGGCTTAGCCGAATTGATGATTGAGCATCTGAAAAATAATGCCTTTACCGCTCAAGCAGTCGGTAACGGTGGGGTAATGCGCGAGCAATTGCTGACCCAACCGGTTGATTTGATTATTTTAGATATTATGTTGCCGGGTGAAGATGGTCTGAGTTTATTGCGTTGGCTAAGAGAAAATAACGGCCCTCCTGTGATTATGGTATCGGCGCGGGGCGAAGAAGTCGATAAAGTCATTGGTTTGGAAATGGGAGCGGATGACTATTTGGCGAAACCTTTTTCGCCGCGTGAATTGATCGCCAGAATCCGTGCAGTGCTTAGACGTAGTGTTAATAAGGCGGTGAAGAGCGCAACGCCGGTTTATAGTTTCGGCTCTTTTCAATTGAATACAAAAAATCATAGCTTATTGCAGGGAGAGCAGGAGGTTTCTTTAACGACCGGAGAATATAATTTATTGCAGGTTTTTGTGGAAAACCCTGATCAAGTCTTGACCCGAGATCAGTTGATCGGTTTATTAAAAGGTTTTGAACGATCACCCTATGATCGCAGCATCGATATTCGGGTAACCCGGCTTCGCCGTAAAATTGAGCCTCATCCTGATAAGCCGGTTTTTATTCGTACGGTTTGGGGGGCGGGGTATTTGTTTTCGCCTACTGGAAGCGGTCATGAAAGCTAAGCCCTCATTATTTCGCTACGCAGCGTTCAATATTTTGTTGGGTTTATTGATTTTTCAGTTAATATCCGGGGCGGCTGTTTTTCTGAATATGATGCTGCCGCTGGCCAAACGCTCAGCGGATGATCTGGCGTCTCTGTTGATTTGGTCCGGAAAAGTTTGGCTGCAAAGCGCGCCGCAACAGCAACCGGAATTCAGTCGCGATTTGTTGGAAAATCATGGTTTAAGCATTAAGCGGATCGATCAGTTTCAAGACCGTCAAGCGGGCATTTATCCCTATGCGACTTATTTACGCAATGCTTTGCAAGCCAGGATTCCGACAGATGTCCAAGGCGTTAAGGTTTTTGAAAAAGATCACCATTCTTTTGAAGTTGAGTTTGTATTGCAGGATCAATTATTGCAATTTAGCTTTGAAAAGAGCCATTTGATTCCTAAACCCGGTATGGCGGCCATTTGGGCTGTTATTGCAGGCGTTTTGATTACCATGACCGTTGCCTGGTTGTTGGCTAAGCGCATTACAGCGCCGATCAAGCGGTTGGGGCAGGCCGCCGGGCAAATCGGCAGCGGCGAGGAGATTCGCGAATTACCCGAATCGAATGTGGCTGAATTAGCTGAGTTGACTCAAATGTTCAATCTAATGCATGAGCAATTGCAAGCCAAACAAGAAAATCAGAAGACTTTATTATCGGGCATTTCACACGATTTGCGCAGTCCTTTAGCCCGTTTAAAAATGGCGCTGGCCTTGATTCCGGAACAACAATCGTCACTGGTCGTCAGAATGGAAAAAGATGTCGCTGAAATGGATTGTTTGATCGGCGCACAACTGGAACTAGCAAGAGCGCAGGAAAAAGAGACTGAACAATTAACGGATTTGGGTAAGTTGTTGGCTGAGCTTGTCGATGGCATTGAGGCGCAGTTTCCCGGTCGTGTGCAACTTAACCAAAATATTGATATTACACTATCGCTTGCCAACTTGGCGCTACGTCGTTGTTTAGATAATTTGATTCATAATGCATTGCGCTATGCGGAAGAGAGTCAGGTCGAAATAACGGTAAAACATTATTCACAAGCAATCTGTATCGGCGTTCGGGATAGAGGGCCGGGAATTGATCCGCAGCTGTTAAATTTAGTCGTCAGGCCGTTTTATCGTATTGAATCGTCCCGTAATCGATCCACCGGCGGCAGCGGATTAGGTTTAGCGATTACCCGACAACTGGCTAAAACGCAAGGTTGGCGATTTAAGCTGGTACCGCGCTATGACGGCGGTTTGAGCGCTTGGATTTTGATACCCGGATAAAATTATGCTAATTATTATTGTTACTAACATTAAAATCAGGCATACTAAGGTTTTCAGATTTTGCCCCAGCTTTATTACTGTAGTGCTATAACGAAGGTAAGCAATTGATCTGTCTGGATTAATAAATTTTCCGCTTTTATTTCTGTAGCGCCAATAAAATTTTAACATTGTTTATCAATGACTTACAAATACGACCGACAAGGCTGGGTTAACGCGCACCAAAAGAGAATGCTGTATGACTACTCGCCTACTTGCTGAGTGGGAAAAGCAATCAGCGGTTATTATTGCTTGGCCCTATGCCGATGGTGATTTTGCGGAAAACTTAGCGGCTGTTGAAGAAACCTATCAGCATATCGCAGAGACTATCTTGCAATATCAGCAATTGATCATTATTTGTAAAGATGTTTTTCATCGCCGACATATACAATCCTTTTTGCCGGGATTCGATCATTTTATTTTCAGCGCTTATAACGATATTTGGGTGAGAGATACCGCTCCGCTTACCGTGGCTACGCCCTATAACGATTATCGCTTATTGAATTTTCAATTTAACGGCTGGGGCGAGAAATATCCGCATCAAGAGGATAACGCATTAAATGAGCGACTATTTGATTCGCCCTTTTTTGAGCGGATCGTCGCCGAACATATACCGATGGTGCTGGAAGGCGGCAGTGTGGAAACCGATGGCATGGGAACCTTGCTCACGACTCGACATTGTTTACTTAATTCAAACCGTAATCCGACATTAACGCAGAACCAAATTGAAAATAAGTTGCGGGAAAGCTTAGGCATCAAGCGTTTTTTATGGCTGGATCAGCAAAACCTGATTGGCGATGACACCGATGCTCATATCGATACTCTGGCGAGGTTTTGCAGCCCCGAACATATTGTATACTGCAGTTGTGATGATGTTGAGGATTCGCATTATCCAGGTTTGAAACATATGGAAATGCAATTGCAAAGTTTCAACGCTATTGATGGCAAACCGTACCGAACCACGGCTTTACCGCTTCCAGCGCCGGTTTACAATCCGCAAGGCCAGCGCTTACCGGCTAATTACGCTAATTTTCTAATCATTAATGACGCTGTTTTAGTGCCTACTTACGATGATCCTAAAGATGCTATCGCCCTGGATGCTTTAAGAGAGTGTTTTCCACAGCGCGAAATGATCGGCGTACCTTGCCTGCCGCTAGTGCAGCAATATGGCAGCCTGCATTGTATGACCATGCAATTTCCTGAAAACATAATGCCAAAAAAATTTGAGGCTTGGAATGAATCGGATCGTTTTGTTGGTATCAGTTGAGTATGTCTGAATTCGCGCAGCAATCCACCATTAAACAGATTGAGGATGATGCAAATTGCATGGATGTGTCCGGCAAGAGGTTCAGGCTAAAAACGCAACTGCACCATCCCGCGAATCAAGCGTCGATTACCTTGAACTACCGTATCATCAAATACAGAAGCGCTGACATAGCGCTTATCAAAAATATTTTCGATATTCACTTGCAGACTAACTTGGCTGATTTGATAACGAGCGAAGACATCACCACGAATATACCCCGGAACCTGAAAGCGGTTAGCGTTATCCCCCTCACTATATCCCCTATGTCAACATACCTGTCGCCAGTAAAATTTTATTTAGGAGACAGAAATGGCATCATATACACAGGAATTTAAAGTACAATCTGTAGAAAAAGCACTCTCCAGACGAACTGATCAAACGCTTAACAGTGTTGCCGATGATTTACATATTGAGCGGGACGGGGTATTCACCCCGTTCCAAACGTTTGCAAGCAATGAATTGATATCGCCTTTTCAAAGAATGATCGTTACTACTCAGCGTAATTTAAATATCAAAAACAATTTATTATCAGTTACTTACGCAAGAAGTGTATGTAACAGGGATGTCACATTCAAGCCTACATGGATGTATTTACGGCGTCTTCTGGAGTAAGTGACTGATATTAAATGTCAAAATACGCTGAGTAGTTACGAATGATCTTGTGATAAGATGCCTTGATGAATAAAGCTCACGATCAAGCTTATAAACTGTTATTTTCCGAACCGGAACTGATTGTTGATTTATTACAAGGTTTTGTGCAAGAAGACTGGGTAAAGGCGCTGGACTTCAAGACCTTGGAAAAGGTTTCCGGCAGTTTTGTCAGTGACGACTTACGCAGTCGTGAAGATGATTTGATTTGGCGAGTCAAATACAAAGAAGATTGGCTCTATGTTTATCTGCTGATTGAATTTCAATCTACTGTTGATCCGTACATGGCCGTCCGGCTGATGACGTATATCGGCTTGTTGTATCAAGACTTGATCAAAAGCAGACAGTTTGCCGGTTATCAGCAATTGCCGCCGGTTTTTCCAGTTGTTTTATACAACGGCGATCAGCGCTGGACAGCCGCCACAGAATTAAAAGACCTCATTGTGCATGTGCCGGGCGGATTGGAACACTATCTACCGTCCCTGAAATATTTATTACTGGATGAAGGCGCATACGATACGGAAACATTAGCGCCATTAAAAAATCTGGTGGCGGCGATATTCCGGTTGGAAAACGCCCAAACCGATCAAGAAATATTGGCGGTCATCACAAACCTGATAGAATGGCTGCAAGCGCCTGAGCAAACCCGCATACGGCGCAATTTTAGCGTTTGGATAAAGCGAGTTTTACTCTCGTCTCAAGAGACGGAGGTAAAATCAGAAGTAACCGATTTATTGGAGA
>SPJM01000354.1 GCA_006844585.1 Methylococcaceae bacterium
TGCGACGATTCGGACTTTGCTGACCGAACGAATACCGGGATTATCAATAAAAGGGTTGAAATCCGAATGAGAATATTTGGATGACGATGAAATAAATAACTGCTGAAACAATCTTCGAAAACCGATTCCCTCAGTCACAATATTTATGTTAAGGTAGCGAGTGTCTTTGCAAACCCAAACCAAAGCACAAGCGTGTCCCAAGCCGTGTATCAATAACGATACCACGCTGCAGATTCGATATGGAATGCCGAGTAACACCCCAAAAGCGGACAATAATCCATTAAGTTTATGAGCCAATAGCAGTAGTAATTTTAAAACGTAATCAACAAAACGTTTTTGACTTGGATCATTTCTCATCAACTTCACCTCTTAGATTGTTAATACCCAAAAACAGTATCGACTCGCTACCTTATTACTAAGGTTAGCCCTCTTTTTGTGATCCGTCAACTTTTTTGCACTACTTATGTGCAAAAAAATACTTTGAGGCATATCAAAAAAACTAAAACCTTTGTACAATCAGTAGAAATTTTGTTTCGACTCGCCCGCATTTTGTGAATCAGGCGCTAATTGTTTATATTAAGGTTCTTCACTTGTATTGCCTCCCCAAGCAATCAAAGCGATAACCTATCGTCTACTTTACAAAGCTTTAGCCAAAAAGAGTTGTAAACTTGTTGTCTATCCATCAACACGTGAGCGCCAAAAATGAAAAGAATAATCCCGTTACTCTGTTTGTTGATCATCCCTACATTCGCTTATGCGGATAATCTGGAAAACTTAAACCGCGCCGACACCGCTTGGATACTCACCTCAGCCGGTCTGGTGCTGTTTATGACCTTGCCCGGCTTAACGCTTTTTTACGGCGGCATGGTGCATCGCAAAAATGTGTTGACCATTGTTTCCGCCTGTTTCGCCATGACCGCTTTAATTTCCATCATTTGGGCTGCCTTCGGGTACAGCTTGGCATTGACCGACGGCGGCGCGTTACAACCTTTTATCGGCGGTTTTTCACAAGTTTTATTATTATCGATGACGGAAAGCCGCTTATACGGCAGCATCCCTGAATCGGTTTTCATCATGTACCACCTGACATTCGCCATTTTCACCCCGGCTCTGATTGTCGGCAGTCTGGTTGAGCGGGTTAAATTTTTTCCACTGCTGGCTTTTGCCGCGCTGTGGGAAATTCTGGTCTATATCCCGGTTTGTCATTGGATTTGGGGCAACGGCTGGCTGGCCGAACTCGGCGTCATGGACTTCGCCGGCGGCATGGTGGTTCATGGCAGCGCCGGGATCGCCGCTCTGGTCGGCGCTATTGTCATCGGCCCACGCAGAGGCTTCCCCAATCGTTTATTGATACCGCACAACCTCGCCATGACAACTTTCGGCGCTGGCATTCTTTGGGTCGGCTGGCACGGCTTCAGCGCTGGCAGCGCCCTAATGGCGACCGGCGCCGCCGGGATGGCGATGCTCTCCACGCATGTCTGCGCCTCCGCCTCCACTGTCACCTGGATCATTTTAGATTGGATGCGATTTGGCAAACCCACGGTTTTGGGAGCGGTAACCGGCATGATTGCCGGGCTAAGCATGATTTCCTCCGGCGCAGGCTATGTCTCGCCGCTCAGCGCTTTATTCATCGGCATCATAGCCGGAATCTGTTGTTTCTATAGCGTTTATTACTTAAAAAATCGCTTTAAAATTGATGACGTTTGCGATGTTTTCCCGGTTCACGGCACCAGCGGCTTAATCGGCTCAATGTTGACCGCCATTTTTGCCGACGAATTTTTCGGCGGTTACGGCATCGTCAGTGAAAACGGCATTATGCATCAATTCTTTATTCAAGCGCTCGGCGTCACCATAGTATTGGTCTGGAGCGCCACTATCAGCTATTTATTGTTTAAGTTTCTGGATTCCACCGTCGGCATTAGAGTTTCAGAAGAAAATGAAATCAGCGGATTAGACATCGCTTTGCATGATCAACAGGGCTATGACTTATAGATTAAAGGCTGATATTTTCTCAAATGGGACGGCCAAAAAAACGCCCCATAATAGAAACATCCATGCTATATTCTGCACCAAGCTAATACGTTGCCGCACCAAATACAAGCAACCACATCCCTGATTTTTTATATTTAGGACTGAGGATGAAATAAAACCCGAAACTAGCGTAGGATTTTTGTTCAGGTTCAAGGCGTGGAAATAGGCGCATAGCAGGCTATGTAACTATTTCCACAACGTAGAAACTGGGCAAAAAGACAAGTTAGTTTCGGGGTTTATAAAATTCTCAGTCCTTAGTTTTGTTTTTCGCATAAAAAATGCTCCATAAAGGATGTCATGAAAAAAATAATAAGCGCCCTAATTATTTGTTTATCTCCCCAACTGCTAGCCGACAATTTGATTGAAACCGCAACCGGCATCAATATTAATGATACCGATGCTTTTCGCGAATTGGGACTGCATTTTAGCGGCTGGATCTCGATGGGAGTCGGCTATGCCTCTCATAATTCGGGTAACCACGATAACTTCCCGTTAACATTTGTCGACCGGCACAGCGAATTCCAACTCAACCAAGTTAATTTATCCATTCAAGCACCGGTCGATACCGAATCCCCTCACTGGGACTGGGGTGGACAAATTGACTTTATGATCGGGACCGACGCTCGCTTCCCACAATCAGTCGGCTTGGATAACGAATGGATTAGCGAAGACAATATGCGCTTTTACGACCTGGCGCTGCCGCAAGCCTTTTTAGAGCTACACGCCCCCATCGGTAACGGCTTAACCATAAAGTTGGGACATTTTTACACCATCATCGGCTATGAAGTGGTCACCGCGCCGGATAACTTTTTCTTCTCTCACGCCTACACCATGCAGTATGCGGAGCCTTTTACCCACACTGGCGCATTAATGCAATACCCGCTGAACAGTAATTTCAGTCTTTCTTTCGGCGCAGTGATGGGTTGGGACAACAGCGAAGAAGAAGCAGGCAGTTGGAATTTTCTCGGCGGCGTCAGTTGGGCCAACGATGATGCCGATACCTCAGTGGCGTTCACCATGATCAACGGCCCGGTCAGCGACAGCCAGGATGACCACCGCAGTTTATTCAGCTTAGTCTTGACCCAGCAATGGACCGATGAAATCACTTGGGTATTGCAACATGATTTCGGCTTTCATGAAGATGCCGGGCAAAACCAGGACGACGCCTATTGGTTCGGCATTAATCAATATTTGTTTTACCAATTCAATGATTCGCTGGCTTTCGGGTTACGCGCCGAATGGTTTAGGGACGCCGATGACGCGCGACTGGGGGTAGGCGCGCCTACCAGTTATTACGGCATTTCCGGCGGCATTAACTGGTCGCCGCTGGATTGGGCGACGCTGCGTCCGGAAATTCGCTATGACTGGGCGGATTCCGCAGTTGATGTATACGACAGCCAAACGGAAGATGATTTATTAACCTTTTCTATAGATTTAATAATCGAACTATAAACAAAAACAACAACACATTCAGAGTTTGACTAATTTGCAATAACAGTTTAGACTCGAAACTATATTTTATGGGTATCGCTATGAAAACAATCCTTTTAACGTTACTGGCAAGCCTTTTTTCACCCATCGCTGTCGCTGAACAATTGAATTCCGCAGATACTGCATGGATTTTAACCTCGACGGGCTTAGTCTTATTTATGACACTGCCCGGACTGGCTTTATTTTATGCAGGCCTGGTGCGCACCAAAAACGTGTTATCCGTAATCATGGCCTGCTTTGCCGTTACCTCACTGGTTTCCGTAGTCTGGGCTGCTTTCGGCTATACCTTAGCGCTGACCGACGGCGGCGATTGGAACAGCTTTATCGGCGGTTTTTCCAAATCCTTTTTAGTCGGCATTGATGCCGACCAACTGGTCGGCAATCTACCTGAATCCGTATTTTCCATGTACCACATGACCTTTGCGATTTTCGCACCGGCCTTGATCATCGGCAGTCTGGCGGAAAGAATACGTTTTTTCCCATTATTCATCTTCTGCGCGATTTGGGAAATATTGGTTTACGTCCCCATCTGTCACTGGATTTGGGGCGGCGGCTGGTTAGCTGAAATGGGGGTTATGGATTTTGCAGGTGGTTTAGTCGTCCACGGCAGCGCAGGCATCACCGCCCTAATCGGCGCAATGATTATCGGCCCTCGCAAAGGCTTTCCGCATACCCCGCTGATGCCGCACAACCTGACCATGACCGCCACCGGCGCTGGCATCCTCTGGGTCGGCTGGCACGGCTTCAGCGCAGGCAGCGCCTTAATGGCCAACGGCGCAGCCGGAATGGCGATGCTGGCCACCCATTTATGCGCCTCATCCGCCTCCATCACCTGGATTATTTTAGATTGGCTGCGCTTCGGCAAAGCCAGCGTACTCGGCTGCATGACCGGTATGGTTGCAGGACTAGGTGTAATCGCTGGCGGGGCGGGCTTTATTTCACCTTCAGGCGCCCTCCTGCTCGGCATTGTCGCAGGCGTCTGCTGTTTTTATTCGATTATTTTCATTAAACAAATGTTAAAAATCGACGATGCTCTAGATGTTTTCCCCGTTCACGGCGTCAGCGGTATTTTAGGCATCCTCGCCACCGCCGTATTTGCCGATGAAGCGCTAGGCGGCATGGGCATCATCAACGAAGACGGCATTTTAGGGCAACTTTCCGTTCAATTAATCGGTATCCTCGCCACCATCGCCTGGAGCGGCGTCATCAGTTATTTACTGTTTAAATTGTTGGATAAAACCGTCGGCTTACGCGTCGCCGAAGATGATGAAGTCTCCGGTCTGGATATTGCGTTGCATGATCAACAAGGCTACAACCTTTAACCACTGGCGATTAACACTATGAAGAATTTATTGCCCTTAATCCTCTTTATGTTCTCATTCACCGCTGTCGCAGAGGAAGCGCTCACAGCCAAAACCGCTGAACAACGGGTCAGAAAGTCAATTTGCCTGAATGATCTATCAGTCGAACAGATGTTGGAAAAGAAAATCAAAAAAAGATCGCAACGGGATTTGGGCTGGCGAGTGTTTGAAGAAGACATCGGTTTCGATGTGGAAAGAGCCATTTTAGTCAACAAAAGCCTGCAAATCCGTTATCGCTGGAATATTAACCCTGAAAATATTATCATCCCGGTCAGCAAACGCGCTAAACGCCTTTGCCCTACGGAATGATTTTGGATTGAAAAAATAACCCAATAAATTTCGGCTCTTTAACAAAACAGTAAAATCAATAACTTACAAAAGGTGAAAAAATATTGCTTATTTTGCTGTTTTCTTTATAACTAGCTGATGTTATTATTTTTTTGCTTTTTAGTTGATTGTTCACTGCCGCACAGGCAGCTTAGAAAATCATTCCCGGCTTCTAATGTTCTCAATGTGTGTTCACTGCCGCACAGGCAGCTTAGAAAAAAATTTACAACCTGAACAAAGGCGGGGGATGTGTTCACTGCCGCACAGGCAGCTTAGAAAATTTCGCTGTGTTTGACGAATTCATCTTGAAACGTTCACTGCCGCACAGGCAGCTTAGAAAGTAATCGGTGTAAATGAACGATTACTGCGAATGTTCACTGCCGCACAGGCAGCTTAGAAACCATGAAACGGTGAAGCAACCCGCATGGCATGAAGTTCACTGCCGCACAGGCAGCTTAGAAATCAGCATAGGTTTTGTTATTTCTTGTTACTTCGTTCACTGCCGCACAGGCAGCTTAGAAAATAAACTAACTGCGTAAATCGTTTTGAAATAGGTTCACTGCCGCACAGGCAGCTTAGAAAGAACCAGTGTTAATCCCCTGCAACACGACAACGTTCACTGCCGCACAGGCAGCTTAGAAACTCGGATGGTACATCACAAGTACCGCCAAGCTGTTCACTGCCGCACAGGCAGCTTAGAAATGCCATCAAAGTTGTTAAAACCAATTTTTAATGTTCACTGCCGCACAGGCAGCTTAGAAAGTATATCGTATCAAAAACGCTCACAGATATAGGTTCACTGCCGCACAGGCAGCTTAGAAAGTAACTGTCGTATTGCGCCCCCTCCCCCGGTAGTTCACTGCCGCACAGGCAGCTTAGAAAGTGGCAAATAGTGATGGGTTGAAGTGTTGGGGGTTCACTGCCGCACAGGCAGCTTAGAAAATCAAATACAGCGGCGGCGATTTTATCAACGGGTTCACTGCCGCACAGGCAGCTTAGAAAAATTTGAAACGATGGATGCCGGGAACGGTGTTCGTTCACTGCCGCACAGGCAGCTTAGAAATACCAGCTCCTGTAATTCAGTGTCATCTACAAGTTCACTGCCGCACAGGCAGCTTAGAAAAAGTAATAGTCATTGATTATCAGGTCAATTTGTGTTCACTGCCGCACAGGCAGCTTAGAAAGTTCTGTTTTCCAACTCTTTGGGCTTCACTCCGTTCACTGCCGCACAGGCAGCTTAGAAAATGGATAAAGATAAGCTGCAAAAGCTGTCGCGGTTCACTGCCGCACAGGCAGCTTAGAAATAGGAACGAGGTCGCTGTGAATTTGCCTTGTTGTTCACTGCCGCACAGGCAGCTTAGAAAAGTTGCATCATCTTCATGTGTAGCGACAAACTGTTCACTGCCGCACAGGCAGCTTAGAAAGACTAAAGTTATAGCAAATGAGGCTATAAGAAGTTCACTGCCGCACAGGCAGCTTAGAAATGTGGACAGCGTAGAAATGTTTCAGGTCCGTAGTTCACTGCCGCACAGGCAGCTTAGAAAACTTCAACTCTTCGCTTGTCCCTGGCTTTTCAGTTCACTGCCGCACAGGCAGCTTAGAAATATTTCCGCACTTGTTATCGGTCTGTCAGCGCGTTCACTGCCGCACAGGCAGCTTAGAAAGACAAGCTCAGCGAACCTTTCTTTATGCATGAGTTCACTGCCGCACAGGCAGCTTAGAAAGTCTCCGGGACACTGACAGCCATCTTCGATAGGTTCACTGCCGCACAGGCAGCTTAGAAATGCTCATCATCGCGGCGTTCAGCCCAGCTGATGTTCACTGCCGCACAGGCAGCTTAGAAACGCGCACCGTTTACGCATTCGATGGCTACGCCGTTCACTGCCGCACAGGCAGCTTAGAAAAGCCATCATAATCGCCGTTGTCGTTTGCTAGCGTTCACTGCCGCACAGGCAGCTTAGAAACCAAACAATAACCGTCTGATCGCTGTTCATGCGTTCACTGCCGCACAGGCAGCTTAGAAAGAATCCCTACGCACACCTCAAGAAAAATTCGTGTTCACTGCCGCACAGGCAGCTTAGAAATAAAATAGCCATAAAGTCACCAGTTGATCAGCGTTCACTGCCGCACAGGCAGCTTAGAAAGATACCAGCAACCCAAACGGTTACATTGAAGCGTTCACTGCCGCACAGGCAGCTTAGAAATCAATTTTGTCACCTCCTAAAATAGACGTTTCGTTCACTGCCGCACAGGCAGCTTAGAAATTGGTATTCTTCTGGGGTTAACTTGGCTTTGAGTTCACTGCCGCACAGGCAGCTTAGAAAAAAGGTTGGCTGCAACCCACTCCAGAAAAAACGTTCACTGCCGCACAGGCAGCTTAGAAAACCAACGTTGCAAGCCGCTTCAACTAAAATGCGTTCACTGCCGCACAGGCAGCTTAGAAACGCGCAAACTGTTTCCAGCGTCACCATTACCAGTTCACTGCCGCACAGGCAGCTTAGAAAATTGATAGTGCATAGCCTTCAATAACTGTGGTGTTCACTGCCGCACAGGCAGCTTAGAAATGCCCGCGAGCGGTCCACATTTGAAACGTTTCGTTCACTGCCGCACAGGCAGCTTAGAAATATCAATGCAAGGGCTGTTTGTTCCTTGAAATGTTCACTGCCGCACAGGCAGCTTAGAAAATTGCGCGATGCTGTGCTATTAATATAAACAGGTTCACTGCCGCACAGGCAGCTTAGAAAGTCCGTGGCTGTTTTCTGTTAAATTTTAATATTGTTCACTGCCGCACAGGCAGCTTAGAAATACCAGCCAGATTAGATTTAATTGTCGTAAGGGTTCACTGCCGCACAGGCAGCTTAGAAAGTTCGGCGTGGGAAACAACCCAGCATGGTATCGTTCACTGCCGCACAGGCAGCTTAGAAATGTTAGCGGGTCAATTGTTCTTAGTGTCACGCGTTCACTGCCGCACAGGCAGCTTAGAAACAAAGGTGTCTGATCCTTGGCCGCCGGTAAATGTTCACTGCCGCACAGGCAGCTTAGAAAAGCAAGCGCAGCAAGCGTTTTTGACTATGACTGTTCACTGCCGCACAGGCAGCTTAGAAAACTCTGCGCCAGACCAGCGGTACAGTTTAAAAGTTCACTGCCGCACAGGCAGCTTAGAAATCTTTTTGACCCTTGGCAATGACAAAATAATCGTTCACTGCCGCACAGGCAGCTTAGAAACTTTAAAAAATCATCATTAAGTTCAGCTAATTCGTTCACTGCCGCACAGGCAGCTTAGAAAATGCGGCAAGCGTATTTGATGGCGTTGCCTTTGTTCACTGCCGCACAGGCAGCTTAGAAACAGAACCATTATTATGCCGATACTGTCTTAATGTTCACTGCCGCACAGGCAGCTTAGAAAATATATCAACACCATATTCCCTATGAACAATGTTCACTGCCGCACAGGCAGCTTAGAAACGGAATTGAGACCGGCCATGTCGCTACTGAAAGTTCACTGCCGCACAGGCAGCTTAGAAATATATGCGCAATGAGCCGATACGTTCCCGGCTGTTCACTGCCGCACAGGCAGCTTAGAAAATTATGCATAGTATCAAATGCAATGTTTCTGGGTTCACTGCCGCACAGGCAGCTTAGAAAGGCTTTTTGCCCTCTTTTGGTTCTGGCACAATGTTCACTGCCGCACAGGCAGCTTAGAAATCCCATATGTCCGGCCATGCCTGCTAACACTGGTTCACTGCCGCACAGGCAGCTTAGAAACCATCGTCAGTGATCAAATAAGCGATTCCATTTGTTCACTGCCGCACAGGCAGCTTAGAAAAATATTTGCGGCAGGATGTTGTGCAAAGATTGGTTCACTGCCGCACAGGCAGCTTAGAAATTCAAAACGATTACAGCGCTGGCGGCATTGACGTTCACTGCCGCACAGGCAGCTTAGAAAAGATGTCGGGAACGCGATAACAGGAACAGCAAGTTCACTGCCGCACAGGCAGCTTAGAAACAATATCGAGCGTGTCAGGCGTGATACAAACCGTTCACTGCCGCACAGGCAGCTTAGAAATTCAAAATCCAGTGGAAAGCTGCCCGCAACATGTTCACTGCCGCACAGGCAGCTTAGAAATCCGTCCGATCTATCTCCAAATGTCAATGGGTGTTCACTGCCGCACAGGCAGCTTAGAAATTTATACCGAAGAACAAACGCGATGGATCACAGTTCACTGCCGCACAGGCAGCTTAGAAAGTGATTTGAAAGAGGCCGTTTCCGGCGGTTTTGTTCACTGCCGCACAGGCAGCTTAGAAACTGGAAAGAATACGCGCTGTTTTTAATGGACACGTTCACTGCCGCACAGGCAGCTTAGAAATTGATCATAGAGAAACCCTGCTTTTATTTTCCGTTCACTGCCGCACAGGCAGCTTAGAAATGATAATCAATGGTTATGCGTGAAAAATATTTGTTCACTGCCGCACAGGCAGCTTAGAAATTTAAACGCCAAGGCAACACCGATTATTAACAGTTCACTGCCGCACAGGCAGCTTAGAAAAAGATTGAAATCCATGTTCCATTCAGGACACGGTTCACTGCCGCACAGGCAGCTTAGAAAAACCGGATGCTTTGGCCTCCTGGCCGGTTTTTTGTTCACTGCCGCACAGGCAGCTTAGAAAAGTCGAAAAGGCACGTTTCAGTTTGCCAATGCGTTCACTGCCGCACAGGCAGCTTAGAAAAATAGATTTTCCACAGAACGGGCAAATATATTGTTCACTGCCGCACAGGCAGCTTAGAAAAGTTTAGGACATCAACGCCACACTTAACCTGAGTTCACTGCCGCACAGGCAGCTTAGAAAATACTTTGCCATTGATCCTAACCTGGGTGCAAGTTCACTGCCGCACAGGCAGCTTAGAAATACATTGCCCACCCGGCCACCGGCAATTTATACGTTCACTGCCGCACAGGCAGCTTAGAAAGGGCGTGCTGGTTTTGCTGATCATCATGAATGGTTCACTGCCGCACAGGCAGCTTAGAAAAACGACAGGTCGAATTGCGGAAAACTGTTCAGGTTCACTGCCGCACAGGCAGCTTAGAAACGGCACTTAGACGACATCAACCCATACACACCGTTCACTGCCGCACAGGCAGCTTAGAAAATTACCGGCAGCCGGGTATTAAAAGACGACGGGTTCACTGCCGCACAGGCAGCTTAGAAAGGAACAAATAGAGCGGGTCGATGTTTTTCATAGTTCACTGCCGCACAGGCAGCTTAGAAAAGTCGGCGCCGTCCACGCGGATTAAGACCACCGTTCACTGCCGCACAGGCAGCTTAGAAATATCAATCCTACGCCTACTAACCCAATTGACGGTTCACTGCCGCACAGGCAGCTTAGAAACCTTGCATGTAAAATTGTAGATCACCCCCATCGTTCACTGCCGCACAGGCAGCTTAGAAAGACTTCATCATGGGTTAGCGAGTAGCTGTAAAGTTCACTGCCGCACAGGCAGCTTAGAAAAATTGACGTTCAACATCCATTTTGTTCTTCTCGTTCACTGCCGCACAGGCAGCTTAGAAAAAGCCGTCCTAAACTTAGCAACCCCTATTCTAGTTCACTGCCGCACAGGCAGCTTAGAAAATCATCGCTCTGTATTGTTTTAGCCAGTTCGAGTTCACTGCCGCACAGGCAGCTTAGAAAGTGCTTTTGGTAGACGCGCGTTGGTAGTTTTTGTTCACTGCCGCACAGGCAGCTTAGAAAGGTTATATCCAGCGGCCCGACCGCTGTTTACTGTTCACTGCCGCACAGGCAGCTTAGAAAGTTTAACGCAAATTGAAAATCATTTCCTTTTCGTTCACTGCCGCACAGGCAGCTTAGAAAAATAGATTTTCCACAGAACGGGCAAATATATTGTTCACTGCCGCACAGGCAGCTTAGAAATTATGGAGTCAAGCCTATGTCCATGTCAATAAGTTCACTGCCGCACAGGCAGCTTAGAAAATTTATGGTCAATGTGTCCGCTGCAGGTACTAGTTCACTGCCGCACAGGCAGCTTAGAAAAATAATCAAGCCGCCGAGCAGGCCGCCGGGCAGTTCACTGCCGCACAGGCAGCTTAGAAATCGAAATTTCTACTTTTTCATCCCTGGGGGGAGTTCACTGCCGCACAGGCAGCTTAGAAACAGGTCAGTCAATGTAAGAAAGTCGAGCGCACGTTCACTGCCGCACAGGCAGCTTAGAAAGCATCTAAAAGCCAGCGGTCACGAAATTTTACGTTCACTGCCGCACAGGCAGCTTAGAAAGTGCCGATGATATTGATGTCGAACTCTGCGCCGTTCACTGCCGCACAGGCAGCTTAGAAAATCCTGCACATCAAACGCATTCATTGTGATGGGTTCACTGCCGCACAGGCAGCTTAGAAAAATAGACTTTCCACAGAACGGGCAAACGTATTGTTCACTGCCGCACAGGCAGCTTAGAAATAAAGGCGCATGTTTACATTACTGGAAACATGGTTCACTGCCGCACAGGCAGCTTAGAAATGATTTCGCCATTTTGCCAGAGGGCGCGGGCTGTTCACTGCCGCACAGGCAGCTTAGAAAGGCTGATTGAGAATTATCTAAATTTTCATTCAGTTCACTGCCGCACAGGCAGCTTAGAAAAGCTGAAGCTCTTTCCCGCTCATATTTAAGTCGTTCACTGCCGCACAAAACCAACGGGGTCAAAAACCAACGGGGGCAGACTCGATTGCAACGAATGGTACTTGACCCCATTGGTACTAGCAATAGCCGCAACTTGATCAATCAACTCTTCTAGTACACTAACCTTTCTTAATGAACCGGACAAATGTTTCATAGGTCAAAAAGATATTTTATTCAGACTCTTTCTTCGCGGAATTATCCTTTTCCCGGAAGCATTCCTACCGTACCAGGCTTAATTCGCTTACACTGCACCGTTACATCTTTTAAATAACATTTTTGTAATTCACCTGCGCCGGAGCACTCATTGCAAACAACCTCACCTTCACCTGTAACTTTTTCAACATGCCATCCGTAACCTTGGGTTTGACAAAACTTTTTAGAATAATTTCTTAACTTGTAGGGCTTTTTTGCTGTCAGTATCGCTTGCTCATTAGATTCACATTTAACAGAAGGTAGCGTATTTGCCATTAAATTTCTGTAAATATATTCTGTTGGGAATGCTGGTGTTGAAAAAAAAATTAATGTAATTAATGCGCCAATTAAAGACTTCATAGTTTGTCCTCCATTTTAGACCGTTAACAAATTTTGCTTTCAAAAAATTAATCTAATACCCTGATATTCATTAGCTTTCTTTCTTCTTCCAATTGATTTCTAATCGGTTCAAACTTATCATTTTCATTGCTTTTTACTGCAAGAAGCACCCCAATAAAAACCACGGCAAAAAATGTAATATATAAAACAGAATGATCTTTTTCTTTAGTTTCTTCAGACATAGCATCACCTTAAAAAATAAAATAAAGAAATAATAGTTTCGACTCGAAATCAATAATAACAAAAAAACGCCTTTTGTCAACTAATTTCGACTCAATACATATTCTGTCTCTACAAATCTGCCCAGAGGCTTCGCTTCGAATATCTCTCTTGACTGAATAAAATGAGACTTGCAAACTTAGTGGCTAGTCGCTACTACATAACCATGAAATCAAACAACATTTACTCTTATGCGGAACGACTAGGAGAATTATTAAGGATCGACTCTCGCCGATCAGGGGCTAAATATGGCTTACAGCCGATTCATTTAGAAGTTTTGAATTATCTATCTCTTTGCAATAAATTCTCCAATACTGTCAAGACACTTGCGGAATTTATGAGGCAAACCGAAAGGAAGTGTATCGCAAACACTAAAAATTCTAGAAAAAAAGTAACTACTCAGCGAAGCTGAGTAGTTACAATAAAATTATAAAGCAAATTCAGGCAACTTTCCCTCAAAGACCAACGTCATAGCTTGAGTTGCACTAACCCCTTGCTTACGGCAGGTTGATAAATATCCTCTGATACGACAAAACATCTCAGCACCCTTGGCGTTACGAAAGCAGCCCGAAATTTTCTGTTGAACTTTTGTCATCCGAATCGCATTTTCAGCGG
>SPJM01000355.1 GCA_006844585.1 Methylococcaceae bacterium
ATAAGCGGCGTCGTCGGCAGTCCTGTCGAGCGATCCCAAATGAGCAATGACGAACGTTGATAACAAAGCCCTAAAGCAGGACGCGCTCGGCTTTGCTGCAAACAGCTTTTCAACAACTGTTCGACAGTTGCCAAATAGGCCATTGCATCGCTGGTATAACGTCCGTCGTGAATAGTGATTTTCGGCGCAGGCGCGGAAATAGAGTTTTCTATTTGATAACTATCGCTGCAAACGGCGGCTTTGATAGCGCTTGTTCCTAAATCCAGAACGATCATATTCACTGCAACAGCCATTTTTCCGCACAAAAATCCACTTCCCTTTCTATCCTGTCTTGATCCCATTTCAAGGCTTTGGCGGTGAACTCAGCATAATATTGCAATTGTTTTTTTGTCATTTGGTATAAGATAATCAAAGGCGTTCTTCTCCTGATTAAATCTTCCAAATGACAAACCATTTCATGCTCCAAGCAATACATCAAATCAGCTGCAATCAAAGGGACATCCGCTGTTAAACGTTTGGATAATTGTTGATCCTGTTCGATAAGCCGGAACACTTCCGGGGCATGCTTGCCATGTCTGCGCAACAACCAAAGCGCGCTTTCAGAATCAATCCCCAAACTCGCCGCCTTCTGACTCATCTCTAACGACCACTGCTCATAATTTTGCTCAGGCGACCAAGGAAAAGGAGAAATCGCGGTCTTGCAGCCAGCCGGTTTACCCAAATAGCGGCAAACAGCATCAACAATCTGCGCAGCGTCTTCACGCGATGAGGTGATTTTACCGCCGATAGAAAAGAATAAGCCTTTTCCGCTTGATTTCAGCACC
Organism: Methylococcaceae bacterium; assembly: GCA_006844585.1. Taxonomy (GTDB): domain Bacteria; phylum Pseudomonadota; class Gammaproteobacteria; order Methylococcales; family Methylomonadaceae; genus Methylomarinum. Next base: position 825 of record SPJM01000355.1, read on the forward strand.
CAATCACGGCTAACTCCGGAAGGCGAATGGCTTGGACTATATTGCAAAACCCTCAACCCGACAAACTGTCCTTGTATATCCTGTTTCGTCCAATTCGTCGTTAAAGCCAGATTGACTTCGCTGAGCAGATAGTCGACATCCCGCCGCTCAACCGTTACCTGATTAATATCGCCGTTAAAATTAGTATCCGTAGTGCCGACCAAAGTCCGACCATACCAGGGCATTACAAAAAACACCCGCCCATCGCTTTTAGCCGTTAATAATAACGCTTCATTGTCTGGAATTTTGGGGAGCACCAAATGGACGCCTTTGGACAGACGACTCCATTTTTTATCCGCAATTGAAATATTAAGCCATTGGCCGCTTGTCATCACAATCGCCGAGCTCATCACAGAATAATTGTCGCCGCTAATTTCATCGTGGAGCATTGCTTCCTTGTTCAAACCGTTTTCTTGAACAATTTTTGTCAGCCGACAATAATTCAAACAAATCGCGCCCGCCGCCTGTGCGCCATCTATCAATTCCAAAACCAGGCGGGCGTCATCGGTTTGCGCATCCGGATAAGTAAAGCCGCAGTTAAGACCGGTTTGATCCAGACTGGGGAATCGCTCAGCAAATGCTTGAGCGGCATATCGGCGATGCGCTTGCCGGGTAAGCAATGCGCCTGCCAGCCCGTCATAAATCGATAAACCGATTTTCAAACGCAACGCCCCCACCCGGCTGTTTTTAGTCACCGGTACGCCAAAACGTAGCGGCCAGACCCGGTGAGGCGCAAGCAGTAACAGTCGCTGCCTTTCTTTCAGCGCTTTTTTAACCAGCCATAAATCCAACGTTTCTAAATACCGTAAGCCGCCGTGAATGAGTTTGCTGGAGGCCGATGAAGTCCCGCAAGCCCAGTCGCCTTGATCAAGCAATAACACTTTTAGACCTCTTAAAGCCGCATCATAAGCCGTCCACGCGCCATAAACGCCGCCTCCGCAAATCAGCAGATCAAATTTTCGGTCGCCTAGAGTCGCAGTTGATCGTTGCATAAGCCTCTCATTTGCAAGGCTTTGGTCGGGTCGTCAGTAATCAACACATCCACCTGTAGATCCAAGGCTTTTTGAATCTCCTCTGTGGTATTACAGGTGTAGGTCACGATAATTTTATTATGTTGCTGTAAAAACCCGACCAAAACTTCGTTAAGGGTGCTAATTGGATTACACAAACCGGCAAGAAATTCATTTTTGCTAAAGATATTGCGAACATCCGCAATACTGTGTATTTCTCTGGATGCATAAACAAGCGGAATATGGCTGCCCAATTTATGCGCATATTGCAAACATTCCAGATTAAAAGAAGAAATAAAGACATCCCAGCCATTGACGCCGCCCAGCATATCCAAGCATTGCCGCATTTTAATCCGATGCCGCTCACTATCCTCCCATTCACGATTTTTAATTTCAATTTGTAGGCGACAGCAGCTTCTATATTGTTCTAGAAATTCCTTTAAGCTGAAAACACTTTCCTGTTCATTACCATCGCCGAAATTGAACTGTTCAAGCTCTTGGTAAGTAAAATCATCAATATGCTTATCCGGAAAACCGAGTTTATCCATGAAACGATCATGATATAGCACTGAAACCTCATCTTTGGTCAATTGCACATCCGTTTCCATACCATCAATTGCATAAGTCAGCGCCTTATCAAATGCCGAACGGGTATTATCCGCCGCTTCTTTTCTTGCGCCTCGGTGAGCATAGATATAACAAGGTTTTGAGTGGGTTGTTTTCATAATTATTCTGAAAAAGCATAACAAGAATTTTTTAAGGCCATTTGAAGTGTTAATACACAAAGGGAATAAAACGTTTGCTATTTTGTATATACGCCCTGTAAGCCTCTCCGAAGTAATGGATATTTTCACTCTCTTCAGCTTTAGCGGCGGCATTTAGAAATAACATTGATATCATTGTTACACCACCCCCCAACCAAGAAGGCGATAAAAAAAACACGCCCCATACGAAAAACAATAATGAGCTGTACATTGGATGTCGAATGAATTTATAGAGTCCCGATGTAACCAAAACGGTGGTTTTCTCTAAGCTGATCAGAGTATCGTCATCCCGAATACCTTTAGATTTGCCGACGAAATGTAACAACCTGACGCCATCAAGCACCAAGTAGAGAGATACTATCAAACATAGCCTGGCAATGATTAGCAATGAACTTTCTGATTTCCCGATATGCCAACTATCCATATTGAGCAACATCAGAAGTAAAATGGATTCCCAAGCAAAAAATCGGAAAAACCCATGAGATCCACGCATCTGCAAAGACGTGCGCGAGATAATCAATAATCCCGCCGTAACAACACCAAAGACGATGAGCTTAATGACCATGATTCACCTTTTTATTCATTAAAGAGTTGATGTCTACATTCTCTTCACTATATCAACACATCCCTTTCAACCAAACCCTCACCGCTTCTCCACATCGGCTAACCCTATTTTTGCATATTAGATGCATATATATTAGCCTTTTTGTGAATAATGATAGCAACAAGAAATAACAGTAACCTGTGTATCTGTAACAGCATAAATAAGGCGGTGAGTATCATCAATTCTACGAGACTAAAAACCTGATGAACTTTCTTTTAATAGTTCCGGCTTACCAATACCCTCAAAAGGTTGTCGCTTCACTGCTTCGATTAATTGCTTAATGCGTCTTAGGGTCTTTTTATCTTGAGTTTGCCAGTAGATGTAATCAAACCAAACTTCGTCAGTCCAGGCTAAACACCTACTCATCGATTAAGTCTTTTTCTAACACTTTCCCTTCGCTGTATTGGGCAATCGACTTGCGTAAGTGTTCAGCATTTGCGGGTAATCTTAACAAATACACAGTCTCCATCAAGCTCTGGTAATATTGTAAAGACATCACAACAGCATCCTCACTATCTCGCCTCGTAATAACCGCACAATCTGCATTATTAATAACTTGATCTAAAACAGATTTTAGGCTATTTCTCGCTTCAGTAAATGAAATAATCTTCATCTCAACCTCACAAAATAGCAGTATAGCAGCAACCCCACACATGTACAGTAAACAGGACAGGCTGTTTTGAAGGCTAACCTTTGATAACCGGCTCGCGATAGGAAGTTCGTAAACAGCGCCAGACCTTACAAATGACATTTTTCTGAGAAAAACTAACTTTGTGTAAAGTGTAAGGTCTGACACCGAACTTGATGCTTTGGTCAAAGCCTACTGGCTTGGTCTTTCGCAAATATTCTATTGGGACGATTTCGACACCCACGGATTCGCCATCCTTGATCAATTACGCAGTCAATTTTCTGATGTAAAATCGTTATTAATGAATGAACAAGCTTTATATCAAAAATTGCTCCGTCATCACTATACAAAGAACCTACGTTTGGAACAGGTGCGGGTAAATTATGACTGCTTAGCGGCAGTGTTGAACAGCTTGGCTTGAATCTATTATTCTCGCATTAAAGCCTCATAAGCTATACTAAATCCATTTAATGAGACCGGAATAGTAATCTGTTTTTTTGGAGGAAGAAAAAAAGCGACTTGTAATGATTCATTTGATTTTAATTTTATTAGAATGTCCTCATCAATTTCACCAGACGCCAAACATATATCTTCATTACATTGCGTCATCTTAAGCCTGTATTCCTTATTCTGTATCTTCACGCCTATTCCGGCTTCAAAAAGCGCAGAAGATGAAACTCTAAAATCGATCATAGGCTGGTTAGTTTGTAGAGATTTATAAATAGAAACTCCCATTATGGTTTTAACGCCTTGAGGATCGACAGCCACTCTTTGAGAAAGAACACAATACTTTTCACTATCATTATTGACAAGCTTGTCACAAACCATGCCCCAAGAGCCATAATTTTGCTCGCCGGATAAAACTTCATAACTCAGGCACAAAAAATAAAATAAAATAAAATATTTCGCTTTAAACCTTAAATTAAACATATATAGCCATGGTAAATATTGATATAAAAAAAATGGGGAAAAGCAACAACTTCCCCCCATTATAAGCTTAATAAAGAAAACTTTATCTAAAACAGAAATAAGCCTCCCTAAGAAACCTTTTTCCTAAAACCCAAAAACCCAAAACACCCCAAAAAGACTAGCAACATCACTTCTGGCTCTGGCGCAGTACCAGTATCAACTGTAATTGGATTTTGCGACATATTAATTGCCCCAACGCCTGTAAAAGTTAAACCTGTAACAAAAGCAGTAGGATCAGTTGGGTTCAGACCAGCAGATGTCTCAATCCCTAAGATACGAAATCTGTCAACGCCGCCAACACCAAAATCAAAAGTAACGCCCCGAATCAACAAAGTCACCCAGCCCGAAATCATAAAGCCATAAATCAAATAAATTATCTCCGATACCAAGTGGAAGTAAAACAGATTGAATATTCGGACCTGAATTAACAATATAATCGTAACCTATTGCCAATATTGGATCGATAAATATAGGCGTATCAGGATCGATAATATTAAAATCAAAATCCCAGCCCTCTTCAGTCGCAACAGGTAACAACGGATTTTCCGGCGTAGCACCCGGAGTCACGCCGTTTCTTATTGAAAAAGACCAAAATCCGGGAGTATCTTCGCTGACGTTGCTGCTGTCTACTAAATCTAAGACCTCGGCTGTTCTTGATCCGGGAAGTGTAAAAAAGTTTACGCCATCACCAGCATCGAAGCCGGCCTGCGCAGGCGTACCTCCTAAGCCACCAGCTCCCCCACTGGCATCCCCCGTAGTCCAATCGAGATTACCATACCGGAATTCAAAATCAAAGTTTCCGCCGCCGGTGTCGGACCGATCTCTGATTACCGCCTGAAAAGTATTAGTAAGAGTAGGATTAGAAGAGAAAAAACCAACTTCATACCAGGTAGCGACAACAGTCTCCGAATTTGGCGAAGCAACATAAACCTCTCCACATTCTAAACAGCGAGTATCTACATCTCCCCAATAAGGAGCAATCATCGGCTGGTTTGAAACTGGAAATGGCGTCGGAGTAAATGTTCCTACCGGGCCGTTAAAAGTGAGATTACCATTATTATTTATGTAAAAAGTATTATACGAATTCCCAAATAAATTTACGCTAAAAGGCAAATCTAACTGGCTAGATGAGCCGTCATCATTCCGCCCCATCGCTAAATCGCCTAATCCTGTCACACCACCCAAGTCCATTAAAATAACATCGGGAGTTGAAACAACCGCCTCGACCGAAATGGTGTTAATGCCCAACAGTATTCCTGCTAAGCTATTGATGATTATTGAAGATCTGTTCCTCATATAAACTCCTAAATTTAGTTAACTTAATATGAGCCTACAAGAAAGCATCATTCGCACCAAAATACACTTTCCCTTCCCAATCAAAGAGCTGGCTTAACAGATTGACTATGTTTTTTAGTCGATGTAAAAAAAACCGACACAAGAAAAAATCATATCCATTTGTTTTATAAGTATTTTAAAAATATACCACCAATAAATATAAATATTCTCTTAAGAAAAATGTAAAAAAACCCGACACATTTAAAAAATTACAACACACCCTATTAACTATCCCCACAAAAACCACACTCATCCGCAACAAAAGTCAGCTTATCACATGAACTCTGCTGCCATTGCACACCCAGACTTTACAACAAGCTCCATCGGCGACCATTACTCAATGCATTTAGCCTAATTACAATCGATATTAAAAAATATGCAATAAATTAATTTCATTTTCAAAATCTAAAGCATATTTTTTACACATTTAATAAGCAGAGTTATTTATTTGGATTTTAGAAAATGAAGACGAAAAGTCGCCTTAACAACTCTTATCGCTTTCACTAAATCCCCCAAACCGCAACAACATCGCCGGAAGCAATAATAAATTCAACAGCGTCGATGAAAACAAACCGCCGATGATAATCGCCGCCATCGGTCCCATGATTTCTCTTCCGGGATTGTCGCTGTCAAAAGCGATGGGCAGCATAGCTAAAGCGGTCACCAGGGCGGTCATTAAGATGGAGGGCATTCGGTGTTTTGCGCCTTCTAACGCGGTATCCAAATTCCAGGGTTTGTGTTCGACTTCAATCAGGTGTTGGTAATGGGAAACCAGCATAATGCTGTTGCGGACGGTGATGCCGAATAGGGTAATAAAACCGACTACCGAGCCGACTGATAAATTATGGCCGGAAATCAATACGGCGGTAATGCCGCCGATTAAGGCAAACGGCAGGTTCATCAGGGTCAGCGCCATATTTCGGATTGATCCGATGGCAACCGTGATCAACATTAAAATGGCGAAACCGGCTAATAAGGAATACAGAATCAAATCGGTTTTAGCCTGGGCTTGTTCGACAGCGGAGCCGGTGAATTCCGGATACATGTCGGAGGGAAATTTGATTTCCGCCATTATTCGCTGTCTTAATAGTTGCATGAAACCGGCGACATCGCCGTCTTCGACATTACAAGTTACGGTTTGCCTGCGTTGGCCACCTTGGTGGAGGATATTGTACCGCCCGGCATGTTGGCGGATTCTGACAACTTCCCCTAAAGTAATAATCTGATCGTTTTCAGCGCGTATCGGCAACTCAGCTATTTGTTGCATGCCTTGTTTAGCATTCGGCGTTAACGCAACCGCCAAATCATAACGCTGATTGCCTTGAAAAATCTGCTGAATATTGAGTCCGGCATAGGCGGTTTCTAAAGCTTGAATAACTTGATCCGGGTAAATGCCGTAAAAAGCCAGCGCTTGCTGGTCCATTTCCACTTGAATTAACGGGGTTCCGGTCGGTGAGCGCAGTTGCACATCAGCGGCTCCCGGAATATCGCGCATGATTTCGGCAACCTCCGCCGCTTTTTCATCCAGGGCTTGCAAGTCATTACCGTAGACATTGACGACTATCGGCGAGGTATACCCCGAAATGGTTTCATCCACTCTTTCAGTCAGGAAGGTGTTGACCTCAAATAAAATACCCGGAAATGAACCCAATACTGCTCTAAGTTGTTCCAGAATAGCTTGCTGCCTGGCGCCGCCGGTTGGCTCCAGGCGCACTTCATATTCACTGTAGTGAGAGCCGTATGTATCTGCGCCGCGTTCGGCTCTTCCACTCCATTGTGAGGCCGAAGCGACGCCTTCAATTTTCATAAATTGCTCGGTGAGCAGTTTGCCCATGCGTATCGACTCATCCAGAGAAGTCCCAGGAATGCTGGTAGTGTGAACAATATAATGGCCTTCGCGCAGTTCCGGCAAGAATTGGCTGCCCATGCGACTGAACCCGATGAGCAAGACTAAGGCCACCGTTACCGCCAGGATCAAACTGTTTAAATTTCGGTTGCCACAAAGCAAACTACGATGGTAGAGCGGCGTTAACCAGCTCATCAACGGCGGTTGCCGGGCTTTGAAATCCGCTTTGCCGAGCATAGCTCGACACAACGCAGGGGTCAGCGTTAAAGCAACCACTAAAGACACTAAAATCGCCATGATATAGGCCATGCCTAACGGCGCAAATAATCGACCGGCGACGCCGCCCAAGCTGATTAACGGCACAAAAGCCAAGGCTACGATAAAACTGGCGTAGACCACTGAACTACGCACTTCAATGGAGGCTTGATAAATCACCTCGGCAATAGCCTGCGGTTTTTCCAATAAGCGATTTTCGCGCAACCGTCGAAAGATATTTTCGGTGTCAATAATGGCGTCGTCCACTACTTCGCCTAAAGCGATAGCCAATCCGCCCAACACCATAATATTTAAATTGACGCCACTTTCCAACAAGATGATAATCGCGCCGACTAGAGATAGGGGAATGGCGGTCGCCGAAATCAACGCCGTGCGCCAATCGTACAAAAACAGATACAACACTAACAAAACAAAAAAGCCGCCTATCCATAAATGCCCGCTCAGATTTTCCAGCGAGCGTTCTATATAATCAGCCGGTCTGAATAAATCAGGATAAAATTGTATGTCTTGCGCGGTGAAAATCGGCTCAAATTCAGCCAAGGCCTTTTCCACAGCATTGGATACGGTTAAGGTATTGGCGTCATATTGGCCGATCACCATCATTACGATGCCGTCTTGCCCCAACACTTGCGCGGCGCCAATCGGCGGTTCAGGCGCGTAGCGAATATCGCACACTTGCCCTAGCGTCAGATGATCTTTGCGCCCTGTTATCGGCAGCAAGGCCAACTGTTCAGGCGTATCCGCTTGTCCGCTGATTTCCAGCCCCAAGCGTTGATTGGCGTTTTCAATAAAACCGCCGCCCTGAACCCTGCCCACCCGTTTAACCGTCTTGATAATATCATTGATAGTTAATTGATAATATTTCAGTTTCTCAGGATTAATCTGTACTTGCAATTGTTTGATGTGGCCGCCGAAAACATTGACATCGGCCACGCCCGGCACGGTCATCAATTTCGGTACTACGACCCTGTCAACAAGCTGTCGCAAATTCATTAAGTCCTGCGTTTTTGAAGTCAGCCCCAAGGTTCGCACTGTCGCAGAAGAAGAGGATAACGGCACAGGAACCGGGGTTTCAACGCCCTCCGGTAATTGTTGGGCAATGCTGCTCAAGCGTTCGGCAACCATTTGTCGGTTCCGGTAAATATCGGTGGAGTCTTCAAAAATGACTGTCACGATAGATAAACCTTGAATCGATTCGGAATACAGGCTTTTTAATTTAACCAGACCGCTGATGGAACGCTCTATGGGCAAAGTCACCCGTGTTTCAACTTGTTCCGCCGAGTAGCCGGGCGCTTCGGTTTGAATAATCACTTGTTTAGGCGAGAATTCAGGAAACACATCCAACCCGGCGATATGGAAACGATAAGCCCCGTAAGCCAACAGCAAAACAGCCAGCATGATCACAACGCCGTAATAGCGTATCGAAAAACGTATTAAGGCGGAAATCATAGCGTTTTAATCGTCATCATCCTCTTCCGGGATGTGCGCTTTGAATTCTTCCGATAATAATAATTGCGCCCCTTGCACCACAATTTCATCATCATCCTCATCGATGACGCTTTGTTCGATAAAATAGCCGCGATGAGTTGATTGGAATTGCTTAAGCGCAATGCGTTGAAATTGTTCAGGCGCTGTCTTTAGATAACTATATGCTTTACCTAAATGCCACAAAACCGCCGTTTCGGGAATAAAATAACCTTTCCTGGCCGCGCCGGATTCGCTTAAGCGGGCGACCACTCGCATACCGGCGCGAAACTGCGGGTTTTTACCGAGAAAAAAATAACGTGCGCCGCTTTGGCTTTGCTTGGGCGATCTGCCTAACAACGCAACGGAATAGGGATTTGTTGCTTTCGAACTTAAAAATAGCGAGATTGTGTTCTGAAAAGTGGTGGATTGGTCTTTAGCGGGAATATCGACCGCAATAATTTGCCATTGGCCGCTGACTAACTGAGTAAGCTCATCCGCCTTGATGCTTAAAAACCATTCCGCAAGTTCTTTTCCCCAGTCGGCAATAAACTGTTGTTTGAGTTGCTGAATGGATAGCTTTAAATCAGCCGTTTCAGCATTGAGTTGATAAAGCGCAAACTGCTGATCTTGCAACTTGCGTTTGGAGGTTGCATTTTGCCGGTACAAATCCGTTAACCGCAGCACCGCCGACGCTAATTGCCCCTGATGTTGTTGATGATAACTTAATTGAGTACCTAATCGTTGATATTGATGACGAGCCGCTAATAGATCTTGCAACTCAATGACACTACCGTAGACCTGAACTTCGCTATGATATTGATCCGGCTTTAAGGGTTGTGTGCGAATATCCGCCCGAAGCTGTGCTTCTTCGTCCAACACCACCCATAGACCTGCTTGTTCATTATCATCATCAGCAAAGCTTGATAATGGTAAAACTAATAGCGTTAACAGGTAAAAACAGTTTATTACAGCGTTCCTTGTTATCATGAATTTAGTGACTACTGTGCTAGCTTAATCCGTTTTATAAGCCGCGGCCAAATTATCAAACAAGACCCGACTCATACCGGTAATTTTCAGAAACCGCTCCAACTCCTCCAACAAACTCGCTTCTTGATAGGATTGCTGCATGATCAATAAAGAAAAACCGGTAACCGCGTTAATCGCTTTCAACGCCTTTTCGGTATACTCGGGTTCATCGCCATACAACTCGAAAACCAGTTGGATTAAGCGACTGTTGATCAAGGTCATCCCGCCGGACATAAACTCGGTCGGCAATTCGACTTTGACATGCACCAAGCCGACTTTGTATTGCTGCTCGGTAAACTGTTCATCCAAATCAGCGGTAAATAAACTTTTCACCCATCCCACATGGGTTTGTTTCAAGATTTCCACCCGGCCTTCCAAAAACACTTGAGTTTCCGGAATCGCTGTCAATTGACCATAAAAATCATCGGTAACAGCCTGTAAATGCGGAAGCATCCTATCGGCCATTTCTTTTAATAAGATTTCATCTTCCGGGGTTAATGAGGCAAAAGATTTAGCGTATTGGGTTAAATGTGCAAAGTCCGGATTCATTGTTTTCCCTTTTGTTTATAGTTATTGATGAGAATCGAACAAAATAGATTTCTCCCCACTCAACGCCTATCAAACAACCAGGCGCATATCTATTTTAAGAATTTTGTCACTTCGACGGATAATAATACATTAACTTATAGATTACAGTGTACTTTTTCATACCTTCAATAAAAAGCGCTGATTCCGGCAATACCCTGCGCGCCGACTTGCAAAGCTTGCTGTAAATCCGATTTAGCTAGCCCCCCCAAGGCGTAAACCGGCATTTTACAAGGCGCTGATAAATCGCTGAATTGCCGCCAACCTAACGGTAAAACATCCGGATGGCTTTGCGTTTTTTGCACCGGGGCCAAGACTGCAAAATCGACGCCTACCTTTTCCGCCCAAGCCAACTCTTGGCGATTATGGCAAGATGCCGCCAACCATTGACAATTTTCCGGCCGTTGCTCGGCTTGCATTAAATCAACACTGCTTAAATGGATGCCGTTAAACCCGCCAGGTTTAGAATTGATTGAGGAATTGATTAAACAAATCGCTTGCGCCTTTTGACACTGCTTCAATATTGTCGATAACAATGCTTCGCCGGGCGGCTGATGCAATTGTTTCAACCGAACCTGAATCAGCCTCACCCCGGCATTAATCATTAACGCTAAACGCCTGAGAATCTCAGCCTCATCACCGCCTTCCAAAATCGCATATTGAGAAGGCAATAAAGCCGCTTTAATAATCGCTTGATTGGCGGCGGGAAAATCATGCTCACCTAAAAACTGAGGGTTTACCCATTTAATCTGTTGTCCTTCGCTGCCGCAAGCTAATCCATCAAAATCCACGACCCGCCAAACATCCAGAAACACATGTAAATCCGGGTATTGGTGGTTTATTTTGATTAAGGGCTGCGCTTGCCGCACTTGTATTCCTAACTCTTCATGAAGCTCTCGGCTCAATGCTTGCCGCACATTTTCATCAGCTTCCACTTTGCCGCCGGGGAATTCCCACAAATCGC
>SPJM01000356.1 GCA_006844585.1 Methylococcaceae bacterium
CGCCCCTTACCTACATCCATGTAGGCAACGCCGAAGACGAGAAAAAAGACAAGTCAAATGCCCAAGTTATTTCATGTACGTTCCTCAATTAAAAATGAAATCCCCGCCCAGCCACAACTCATAGTGCCGCGGCCTAATGTGAGTTGAGTTTTGATATTGCTTGGATAAGTCTATCAATTCAACATCAACGCCAATTTTTTTAATAACTTCCGCAATTTGTCCAGCCTCTGCTTTTTCTTCCTGTTTAAAAAAACGCAACTGCGATATGGCCGGGCCATGTCTTTTCGTCACCCCCGGAACACTCAATCTAATGCTAGATAATTTCGTCGTTAGCTCGGCCGCTAGTTTTTCCGCCGATTTGCGCTGAGACTCATGAATAATATGAAAATAGATTCTGGGCGGCAACCCCACCACGCCTTGCTGAATTTGTTCTTTCAATTTCGCATCTTGCTTTTCCACTTCCGCCAGCACTTCGGAAGCCGCTTTGGCGACAATAGCGCTTTCATCGGTAACCACCGAGTCAATTAGAGCGGGAATCAACTCTTTCGGAATTTGATCATTTTTCGCTAAGAAATTGGCAATATCCATGGCGATTTTTCTTTCCCGCGGATTTTCGCTGGATAAATGATCGATCAACATCCCTAATTGCTGAGCCTGACGAGCAATTTGACTGGATTTTTCTTGTTGCTCAGACAATAAATTACCCACAAACAAAACCATAAACGGAATTAAAATAGAACCCAAAATAGAGCCTATAATCGAAAATCTATCCCATCCATCTTTACCATCAATGTCTGACACGTAAACTTTATAAGGCTTCTCGGCAATGGTTATTTCTCTTTCTTTCATAAGGTTTTAGATAAAAAGGCAAGACAATTAAAAACAGATCTTCAAACAAGCCTAGTGCGGAGCCTTCGCGGTGTCAAGAGGCGCCCCAAAACCAAGCAGGCAACGAGACATAATAGCGCGAAGGCACAATAATAGTGCACTACAATGCTATTCCTTATTCTCCTCTTATTATTGTTATCCATAAAACAAATTAATGAATCAATTACTTAGATATCGACAAAGGATTGGCACAATTACTGCTTTTTAACATAGAATGTGGTCAGGAAACGCAACCCAAAACATTCATTATTCCAAACAACTAATCAGCAAACTGTCGAGAGGTTAAATCATGAACGCTAAAAAAACCCTAGTCGTCATCGGCAACGGAATGGTCGGTCAACACTTTTTGGAATCGCTGGTTACAAGTGAAATCGCGAACGGCTATGAAATTGTCACTTTTTGCGAAGAACCTCGTCCGGCTTATGACCGGGTTCATTTATCCGAATATTTCAGCGGTAAAACGGCTGAAGACCTGTCTTTGGTCGCTCCCGGCTTTTTTGAGCAGCACCATATCACGGTTTATCTCGGCGACCGCGCCATTGATATCGATAAAGAAAACCAATTGGTTTTTTCCGAAAAAGGCGTCACAATCAGTTACGACAAGTTGGTTTTAGCCACCGGTTCATACCCGTTCGTCCCTCCAATTCCCGGCCATGACCATCAATCCTGTTGCGTTTACCGCACCATCGAAGATTTAGAAAACATCACCGCAAAAGCGCAAAACGCTAAAGTCGGCGTGGTTGTCGGCGGCGGTTTATTAGGTTTGGAGGCCGCCAAAGCTTTAAAAGATCTAGGACTGGAAACCCATGTTGTCGAATTTGCCCCGCGCTTAATGGCCGTGCAACTGGATGTGGGCGGCGGTGAAATGTTGCGCAGAAAAATTGAAGATTTAGGCGTAACCGTACACACCGGCAAAAACACCCAAAATATCGCCGCCGGGGAAAACCATGTTTTAAAAATGGAGTTTGCCGACGGCGTCCAACTGGAAACCGATTTAATCTTATTTTCAGCCGGCATCCGTCCGCGCGATGATATTGCCCGTCAAGCCGGATTGGAAATCGGCCAGCGCGGCGGCATCGTGATCGATAACCAATGCTTAACCTCTGATCCGAACATTTATGCGATTGGCGAATGCGCATTATGGAACGGGCAAATTTTCGGCTTGGTCGCCCCCGGCTACACCATGGCCAGAACAGTGGTCAACCAATTAGCAGGCCAACAAGAGCAATTTACCGGCGCTGATATGAGCACCAAATTAAAGCTGATGGGCGTCGATGTCGCCAGTATCGGCGATGCCCACGCCAAAACCGAAGACGCATTGGTATACACTTATCAAGACGGCGCAAAGGAAATTTATAAGCGGCTGGTGATCAGCGCAGATAAAAAACATCTACTCGGCGCGGTTCTGGTCGGCGATGCCGAAGGCTACAGCACCTTATTACAATATTGCTTAAACAAGATCGAATTGCCGGAAAATCCCGATATTCTGATCGTACCCAAACATTCCGACCAATCAGCCGGTCTCGGCCCGGACGCCCTGCCCGCCAGCGCGCAAATCTGTTCCTGTTATGATGTCACCAAAGGCCAGGTCTGTGAAGCCATCGAAAACGGTTGCGCGACCATCCCCGCTCTAAAAGCGGAGACGGCGGCCTCCACCGGTTGCGGCGGCTGTGCGGCTTTATTGAAATCAGTGCTAGACTGTGAATTAAAAAAATCCGGCATCGAAGTTAATACCGATATTTGCGAACATTTCAAATACACCCGGCAGGATTTATATAACCTGGTGATGGTCAATGAAATCCGCTCTTTTGACGAATTACTCGCCAATCATGGTCAAGGACGCGGGTGCGAAATCTGCCGTCAAGCGACCGGTTCGATTTTAGCCTCCTATTGGAATGAGCATATCCTGGAAAAATCCCATCTCAGCTTGCAGGATACCAATGATTTTTTCCTCGCCAATATGCAAAAAGACGGCACTTATTCGGTAGTGCCCCGTGTTACCGGCGGTGAAATCACCCCGGATCAATTAATTGCATTAGGCGAAGTCGCCAAAAAATATCAGTTATATAGCAAAATCACCGGCGGCCAACGGGTAGACCTATTTGGTGCGCGGGTTGACCAATTGCCGTCAATTTGGGCGGATTTGATCGCCGCCGGTTTTGAAAGCGGCCATGCTTACGGTAAATCGCTGCGCACCGTAAAATCCTGCGTCGGCAGCACTTGGTGTCGATATGGCCTGGATGACAGCGTCAGCCTGGCGATAGAATTGGAAAATCGCTATAAAGGTTTACGCGCGCCGCATAAAATCAAATTTGCAGTATCCGGCTGCACCCGCGAATGCGCGGAAGCGCAAGGTAAGGATATAGGCGTGATCGCCACCGAAGACGGCTGGAATTTATATGTTTGCGGCAACGGCGGCATGAAACCCCGTCACGCCGATTTATTCGCCACCAAGCTGAATAAGGAATCTTTAATCCAATTAATCGACCGAGTTTTGATTTTCTATGTGCGGACCGCAGACCGCATGCAACGCACTTCGGTATGGATGGAAAACATGGAAGGCGGATTGGATTATCTACAATCCGTTGTCATTGATGATAAATTAGGCATTTGCGAGCAATTAGAGCAACAAATGCAGCATGTCATCGACACTTATCAATGTGAATGGAAAACCACCATTGCAGATGAACAAAAACTCAAACGTTTCCGCCATTTCGTCAACAGCGATGATCAAGACTCGCATGTTTTGTTTGTTGAAGAACGCGGTCAATTGCGCCCGGCCAACGAAACGGAACGCGCTGAGCTTGAGTCTTAACCCTGCCTAAAAGAACTTTCAATATGAGTTATCGTTATTATATCGCTGATGTTTTTACCCAGGAATTATTCGGCGGCGCGCAAATTGCCGTGTTGCCGGAAGCGGAAGGACTGAGCGATGCACAAATGCAATCCATTGCGGAAGAGTTGAGCCTGACCGAAACCGTTTTCGTCACCCGCTCCGGCAGTGATCAATCCTTCAAGACCCGTATTTTCACGCCGAAAAAGGAACTCGACTTTGCCGGCCACCCGATAATCGCCGCCGCCTATATTTTAGCTTATAGCGGGAGAATAGACGTACCTGCGGGCATCACTAAAGTCGTCTTTGAACAGAACTCCGGCTCTGTGGAAATCAATATTTCAATGGCCGATGACAAACCCGCCTTCGTGCAGTTTACCCGTAAAGTCTCCTCGGTCATTGATCATTTTGCACCGACTGATGAAGAGTTAGCCGCTTTTTTGACAATTAACAGCACCGACCTGGATCACCTGAAATACACCCCGCGTCTGGTTTCCTGCGGCGCCCCCTATTTAATCGTGCCGTTGTGGAACTATCAAAGCGTCCGCAACGCCCGCTTTAATTTCAACGCTTGGAGTCAGTCCATCGCCCCGCAAACGGCAGCCCAGGAGATCCTGCTGTTTTCGCCTAAAACGCCGTACTCAAACGCGGATTTCAATTTACGTTTGCTCGGCCCCAACATCGGCATTTATGAAGACCCGCCGGTCGGTAATGCAATCCCGGCCTTCGCGTCTTATTTATGTTCGTTTGAATTCACCCGTCAAGGCACTTACACCTTCTCAGTAGATCGCGGCGACGACAAAAACCGGCGCAGCGTTTTGAACATCGAAATGGATAATAAAGGCGAAGAATTACTCCCGTTGCGAGTCGGCGGGGAAGCGGTAATTTTCGCTGAAGGCGATATTCTGATTTAACTGCGCAATGTCTGAAGTTCTACAACATCTATTCAACATGCAAAGCAGAATGAAAATTCTGCACATGAGCTGGCTGGCTTTTTTAATCAGCTTTATTGTTTGGTTCAACCACGCGCCGTTATTGCTGATGATTCAGGAAGATCTGGGTTTAAGCAAGCAACAAGTCAAGATTATTCTATTGCTGAATGTGGCGTTGACGATTCCAGCTCGCTTGATAACCGGCCTGTTAGTTGATAAATTCGGCGCCCGACTAAGCTATAGCGTATTGCTGGCTATCTGCAGCATCCCATGTTTCATGTTTGCGGCGGCGGATAATTTTAATCAACTGGCCTGGGCGCGTTTTCTGCTCGGTTTTATCGGCGCAGGATTCGTCATCGGCATCCGCATCATCGGCGACTGGTTTCCATCCAGACAAACAGGCATCGCCGAAGGCATATACGCCGGCTGGGGCAATTGCGGCTCTGCGGTGGCGGCGCTACTGCTGCCCGGACTGGCTTTATATTTCGGCGCTGAAAACGGCTGGCGCTACGCCATTGCCATCACCGGGTTATTGTCATTGGCTTTTTCGGTCATTTATTATTTTAACGTCGATGACTTTCCCGACAACAGGAAACATATCCATCAAGGGCAACATTCGATTATGGAAGTCTCTTCGGTGCGGGATTTATTTTTATATATCGCTTCGATTACGCCACTATACGCCACCTTATCGCTATTAGTCTGGATATTGGCAACGCCCGAAATGGCTCTGTTATCCACGAACTGGTTTATCATCATCAACGTTATCATCTGGTCCATGTTTTTTTATCACAGCTATAAAGCCGTGGACTTGAACGCCGACCGCTTGAGTCAGCCCATCGCCATTGTCCATCACTATAAATTCAGCCAAGTCTTTGTCTTAGGGCTGCTCTATTTGGTGACGTTCGGCTCCAAACTCGCCGTGGTGTCGATACTGCCGATTTTCTTCTATCAATCCTTCAATAGCTCACAGCAGATTTCTTTAGTGGAAGCGGGCATGCTGGCTTCCGCTTTCGTGTTTTTAAATTTGATTGCTCGCCCCTTAGGCGGTTGGGTCAGCGATAGTTTCGGGCGCAAACGGGCTTTGTTTATTTTTTGTAGCGGTCTGGCGCTCAGCTATGCCATCATGGCGCAAATTTCACCGCAATGGCCGGTTTCATTAGCGGTCATAACTACTCTGGTTTGCTCGATTTTTTTACAAGGCGCGGAAGGCGCTATCTTTGCAATCGCGCCTTTGATCAAACGCTCCATGACCGGACAAATCGCCGGTATTGTCGGCGCCTATGGCAACGCCGGCGCAGTTCTGTTTCTGATCATTCTGACATTCGTCTCGTTCAGCGTTTTTTTCCAGATTCTGGCTGTATGTAGCGTCATTTCCATATTATTTATCCTGAAGCTGAACGAGCCAAAATCCGTCATAACCGAAATAAGGGGTGACGGCTCATTAGCCATCATAGAACTGGATTAGCCTATGAAAAAGCTAAACGTCTTAGTCGCTAATGAACTGGAGGAAGATCAGCTACTGAATACAATGCTCAAAAAATGCGGTTATGAGCTGGCGACCCTAAATTTAAAAGGGTTGACTTTATTGGCAATCGCCAAAGACCTGCAACCCGACTTAATTGTTCTTAATTTATATCGACCTGACAGTAATTTACTGAAAGAGATCATCGACATTAATGAGCATTATCCGGTTCCGGTTATTATGTTTGCCGAGGATCAAGGTACGGAAACCATTAATCAAGTCATCAAGGCCGGTGTTTGCGCCTATATCGTTGATGGTTTCGAAGCCAAGCGCATCAAAGCCATTGTCGATATCGCCATTGCTCGTTTTAAAGAACATCAGGCTTTAAAAACCGAGTTAAAAAAGACCAAAATCAAATTGGAAGAACGCAAAGATATCGACAAGGCCAAAGCCTTATTGATTAAAACGCAGGGATACGAAGAAGAGCAAGCCTATCACGCTTTGAGAAAACTAGCGATGGAGCGCAATATCACCATCGGCGAAATGGCCAAGAATGTGTTGGCGATGGCTGACTTATTAAGCGGTAAAGCACATTAGTGATGCAACTTGCACCAAGTCGGATCCGATTAAAGTTTATCAATTCTCCCAAAGCAAAATAACAATCATACACCCCGAATAGAAATTCAACGGTAATCCGACGTCAGGAAATATCCTTTTAAATATTACAATACAACGATATACTTATACTTTATCATAAGCAGAATTTTCTTGTCATCAACAGGTCTTAGCTTAGAACAAGCACCAAAAGAATGCTGGAACAGTACTTGCTTAATCATCTTAAATACTTAAGAGCGTGTTGGATAATATTATGAAAGAAACTTTGCTTGTCATTGGCAACGGCATGGCCGGCATGCATGCCGTAGAAGAGTTATTACGCATCGCCCCCGATGAATACAATATTATCGTGTTTGGGGCGGAACCTTACGGTAACTACAATCGGATTATGTTAACCCCGGTTTTATACGGCGCTAAACAAATCGATGAAATTATGATTCATGATTTCGATTGGTACAAAAAAAATAACATTACCTTGTATTGCGGTCAGGATAAAATGATTACCGCCATAGACACTCAAGCGCGCACGGTCACCACTGCCGATGCCGACAAAATCAGCTATGATCGGCTGTTAATCGCCACCGGTTCGCGCTCCCTCATCTTACCGATTCCCGGACACGCAGTAGAGGGCGTCATGGGCTTTCGAGACATTGCCGATGTCGAAAAAATGATCCGTAAAGCGGAAACTCATCATCATGCGGTTGTACTCGGCGGTGGATTGCTAGGCCTTGAAGCAGCTAATGGGCTATCGCAAAGAGGCATGGAGGTCACCGTCGTTAATCGCAGCCGCCATATTCTCAACAAACAATTAGATAAAACCGCTGGCGATATGCTGCAATCTGAACTGCAACAAAAAAACATTGCTTTTCGGCTGGGGTTGAGTATTAAAGAAATCAATCACCACGACGGGCATGTTAACGCCGTTACTCTGGATGACAATAGTCGTCTGGCGGCGGATATTTTAGTGATGGCCACCGGCATCGTTCCCAATACCAAACTGGCCGAGCAAGCCGGTATCGAATGTGACCGAGGCATCTTAGTCGATCACGCCATGTTAACCAGCGATCCGAGAATTTATGCGGTCGGCGAATGCGTACAACATGGTCGCGAATTATTCGGCTTAGTGGCGCCGGTTTATCAACAAGCCAAAGTCTGCGCCGAGAACCTGGCCGAACATGGTCGCGCTCGGTTTAAAACTTCAATTCATTCAACAGTATTAAAAGTCAGCGGCATTGATTTATTTTCGATGGGCGAGTTGCAAAGCGGACAAGACAGTGAAACCCTGACTCACATTGATCATCATCAACGTCTTTATCGAAAATTAGTGCTTAAAAACAATAAACTGATCGGTATTATTATGTACGGCAATACCCGCGATATAGCTTGGTACCAACAACTTTTACTCAAGCAAACCGACATCGCCGACATTCGCGATCAGTTGATATTCGGCAAACCCGAAACCCTTGCCGCTTAAACAGTAGACGGAACCGCCATTATGGAACAACGCATCATTAAAACCACCTGCCCTTATTGCGGCGTAGGTTGCGGTATTAACGCCACCATTGATAATCGCGATGCACATCAAATCACGATTAAAGGCGATGAACAACACCCCGCAAACCTTGGACGGCTATGTTCAAAAGGTTCGGCGCTGGCTGATACGGTCAGCCTGCAAGGCCGCTTGCTACACCCGGAAATCAACGGTCAACAAACTGCCTGGCCGGAAGCGCTGGATTTTGTAGCGGAACAATTTAACGACATCATTGATAAGCACGGCGCTAACGCCGTCGCCTTTTATGTCTCTGGGCAATTACTGACTGAAGATTACTATGTCGCCAACAAACTGATGAAAGGCTTTATCGGTTCAAGCAATATCGACACCAACTCGCGCTTATGCATGTCATCCGCAGTCATGGGTTATAAACGCGCATTCGGCGCCGACGCCGTTCCCGGCAATTATGAAGACTTGGAACTGGCCGAACTGTTGGTGATTACCGGCTCTAACATGGCTTGGTGCCATCCGGTTTTATTCCAACGCGTGCGCAAAGCCAAAGAGCAAAACCCGGCATTGAAGATAGTGGTCATTGATCCCCGCGTTACAGATAGCTGCGATGTTGCCGATTTGCATTTGGCCCTCAAACCCGGAGCTGATGTTGCTCTGTTTAATGGTTTATTGAACTTTTTATCCGAACAAAACAGGCTTGATCAACATTATATTGAACAATACTGTTCAGGCTTTGCTGAAACCGTGGCAAGCGCTCAATCCGAGTCTACAGAACTCAACCAAATCGCACAACGCTGCGGCTTAAACGAAAATGACTTAACATTGTTTTATCAATGGTTCGCCGAAAACGATAAAACCGTCACTCTCTATTCACAAGGCGTCAATCAATCCACATCCGGATCCGATAAATGCAACGCCATCATCAACTGCCATTTAGCCACCGGACGGGTCGGCAAACCGGGCGCTTCGCCATTCTCACTGACCGGCCAGCCTAACGCCATGGGCGGTCGCGAAGTCGGCGGCATGGCCAGCACCCTGGCCGCGCATATGGATTTTAACAAACCCGAAGACCATCAACGCATTGCCCGATTCTGGAAAACTGAAAACCTGGCCTCACAACCCGGCTTGAATGCCGTAGATTTATTTAGCGCCGTGGATAAAGGCGATATTAAAGCCATTTGGATCATGGCCACCAACCCGGTGGTGAGCTTACCCAACGCCGACTATTTCAAACAAGCGCTGGAGCGTTGTCCGCTGGTGGTCGTCTCGGACTGCATCGCCGATACCGACACCGTACAATTAGCAAACGTCAAATTACCGGCTGTCGGCTGGAGCGAAAAAAACGGCACAGTCACTAACAGCGAAAGACGCATCAGCCGCCAACGCCCCTTATTTCCCGCCAGCGGCGAGGCCAAACCGGACTGGTGGATCGTTTGTGAAATCGCTAAGCGAATGGGCTTTGAACAGGCCTTTAACTTCAGCTCCGCCGCCGATATTTTCCGCGAACACGCCGCTTTATCCGCATTTGAAAACGATTTAGAACACGGTCTGCGAGATTTCAACCTGACAGGCTTGGCGGAATTAAGCGATGCTGAATATGACCAACTAGCGCCAACCCAATGGCCGGTCTTAGCTGAACCCACTCCGACTTCATCACGCTTGTTTGCCGATCACCGTTTCTTTACCCCCGATCGTAAAGCCCGCTTTATCCCGGTGCAATGGCGGCCACCGGCCAACAGCACTAATAACGCTTATCCCCTAATTCTCAATACCGGACGCATACGCGACCAATGGCACACGATGACCCGCACCGCCCTATCGCCGCGTCTGAACATGCATTTACCGGAACCGTTTATCGAAATCCATCCGCAAGACGCGGAAAGTTATGCCATTATTGATGAAAGCCTGGCGGAAGTCGAAAGCGCCTGGGGAAGCTTTTTAGGCCGGGTTAAAATCACCGACAAACAACAACCCGGCTCGTTATTCATCCCCATGCACTGGACCGCGCAACTGAGCAGTCGCGGTCGGGTCGGCGCCTTGGTCAACCCGGTGACCGATCCTTATTCCGGACAGCCGGAAAGCAAACACACCCCGGTGCGCATCCAAACCTTTCAAGCCGCTCATTATTTATTCATTATCAGCCGCAAGCCGATGACCTTGCCGGATTTTGATTATCAAGCCGTCATCAAAGCAGATCAATGTTTCATTTATCAACTCGCAATTCGCGCGCCACAAGACAATATCCTCCAATGGGGACAACAACTGCTTCAATCAACTGACGAACAACAACGAATCGAATACAACGACCCGGCCAAAGGCGTTTATCGAATGGCAACCCTTGATGGAAACCGATTAAATAACTGCATCCTCATTGCCGATCACTGGCGCTTACCGGACGTCAATTGGCTACAAACCCTGTTTAGCCAACCCGAAATAGAACCGCAACAGCGCATCAGCCTACTCAGCGCCAAACCGCCCATCGGCCAAGGCGATGTCGGCCGCATCGTCTGTTCTTGTTACACCGTCGGCGAGACAACCATTAAAAACGCAATCGCCAAACAAAAACTCACCAGCGTCGCGGAAATCAGTCAATGCCTCAGCGCCGGAAGCGGCTGCGGATCATGCATACCGGAATTGAATGAGATTTTGAATGCAACCTGTCTTAGCAAGTAAAACCTTAAATACCGGAATAACTGTCTTTTGCAAGAAATTTGATCAATAATTCTGAGAATTTTAACCCCACAACAAGCTGACCCTTTGTATCATAAAGCACTTCAACATATCGATTATCGTTTAATGATTTGTGCTACTGATAAGTAAAAAAAAGACTAAAAGGTAGACCGCAAAAAAACGAAAACGTGGCTAAACGAAGTCATTAATCGAGAGGTTCGCGTACGGTTCAGAGCCTAAAGGGGCGGTTTCTTTAGACTACTCGACTGGGATGCTGGGGTTAGAAGCCCCTTCCTATCCTCCCTAGAAGTAAGAGCATACGGTTCTTGTAATTTTTTAACGCAGTACGAGTTTAAACTTTCTCCAGCCCTTAAAGCGTCAAGACTTAATTGTTCATGCAAATTTTCGCCAACACGAAGATTAAATTTACCTGAATATTTCTTACCTGCCGTTGCTATAGGTAGTGTGTCTCCATCCTTTTTATAGATTTCAATCCATTCCTCAACAACCACGCATAATTCTTGATAAACTTTTGCCTCATCGTCACCATGAACGCCACCCACCATCAAATTAGGACAACGACCAACATAACATTGGTCTTCTTCTGACCATTCAACAATCTTTAAATATTTATCACTTACTTTCATTTCGATACCTCATCAATCGCTTTTTTTACTGCTATGACTTGATAGGGTTTTGCATCATCTCCTGTTTTCCCACTAACAGTAATCTTTGTTCCACTTTCATGTGTAAAATTACGATGACTACCTTTACCTCCTCGATTTTCGAAGCCGATATTTTGTAATTGACTAATTAGTTCTCTAATTTTAGGAGGCATAACCTATAGTACTATATTGGTACTATCAAAACAATAACTCTTTAACCACCGGATAGGCCAGGGTCTCACACCCTCTCCCCTCCGTTATTCAGGAATGAGCCGAATAATTACTCAGCAAAGCACAGGCAAAAGACAAGACCTGACACCACCGGCTCTCATCCCAGGCAATATAGTCGCTACCGGTCACCCATGCCGATAAACGGGTTTCATGCAGCCGCTTTTGTCGATCTTTAATCTGCGCAATAAATCGATACGAACCTGATTTCTGAGGGATGAATTCACA
>SPJM01000357.1 GCA_006844585.1 Methylococcaceae bacterium
ATAAAAGGTAACACCTGCATTCCTAAGAACCTGCTGGGGTCTAGGGCCCATTGAGGCCGTGAGTCTGATTAGGTGAGGAATGCGCGGATTCCATCAGGGCTAGAGGCATTAGACCTCCTCTTACAAACCCCCTATGTCAACATATCTGTCGCCTATAAAATTTAATTTTAGGAGACAGAAATGGCCATATATAGCCAAGAATACCGACAGCATTTGGATATCATGCAAATGGACCAAAGTATGAGCCGTAAAGGCAACTGTTGGGATAATGCGCCCACAGAACGGTTTTTTAGGAGCCTAAAATATGAACAACTCAATTACGAGAAATTCAAAACCCGAGAGGAGGCAAAACTTAGCATTATTGATTATTTAGCTTTTTATAATGGTAGACGATCTCATTCAAAACTAGGCAATTTATCGCCTAAGCAGTTTGAACATAATTTCTACCAAAATGTAGCTTAAGTTTCTGTCCGGTTTTACTTGACCATTACAGATTTCAATGGTTACATATTACGCCTTATCATTCTCAGGCTATTTTGGATTTACCTGATTATCATAAAGATCCTTTTGACCGCTTGCTGATTGCTCAAGCGCGGTATGAAAATTTGCAGGTAGTCACCTACGACTCAAATTTTCAACATTATCTCAATGATGTACTGATTTTAAATAAATAGGCCTCACGTCAATTTCTCCATATTCAACTGATACCAACAAAACGATCCGATTCATTCCAAGCCTCATATTTATTAGGCATTAGCGCATTCATGGGGCAGGGCAACTTGATTTAAACCAAACCATCTCCCATTTTCTCCTATTTGGATAACCGGGGTTAGCTACAAAAAAAGCTCAGCATCCTTTTTCGTAAGAAAAAGAATACTTTTTAATACGTACCTGACCCTAATTATTTCGTACCTGACCCTAATTATTTTAAACAAATGGAGAACGAAAACCTGACCGCAAGTTCTGCAGCGAATGCGCGCTCCCGGGTTTTCAAAAAACTCAATGTCAAGAATGCCAGTGAGCTGGCTTATCTTGTCGGGGCACATCAGCTGATTGAGATGTTGGATTTATAATCGCATTCGAGACTGCACGAAGTCTGAGCCCAGACAAAAAATTACCCCTGCATCCCATCCAACTCATCCCAACGCTGATAGGCTTGTTCCAAATCCTCGTTCAGTTTTTCCAGATCCGCCAGAGTCTCGTTAATGATTGCCTGTTCTTTTTTATAAAATTCCGGATCATTGATTTGGGCATTCATGTCCGTTTGTCGGGTTTCCAATGCGTCAATTAAATCCGGTAATTGTTCAAATTCGCGTTGCTGTTTATAGCCTAATTTTTTGGCTGGTTTGGATTTGGGCTTGTCTTGTTGTTTTGTTTCCGCCTGTGATTTGCTTGCCTCCGCCTCTCGCTTTTGTTGCGCCTGAGCCATTTTCAGCCAATCAGCATAACCGCCGACATATTCGTTAACCTTCCCCTGCCCTTCAAACACCAATACGCTGGTCACGACATTATCCAAAAAAGTCCGGTCATGACTGACTAATAACAAAGTGCCGTCATAATTGACTAATTTGTCTTCCAAAATTTCCAGCGTTTCCAGATCCAGGTCATTGGTCGGTTCATCCATAATCAATAAATTCGCCGGTTTGGTAAACAATCTCGCCAATAACAAACGATTCTTTTCACCGCCGGATAAGCTTTTTACCGGCGACCTGGCTCTGGCCGGGGCAAACAAAAAGTCCGCCAGATAAGACATCACATGCCGACGATTACCGGCTATTTCCACAAAGTCACTGCCATTGGCTACGCTATCCACCACTGTCATTTCAGGATCTAATTGTTCGCGCAGTTGATCGAAATAAGCCACTTGCAACTTAGTGCCCTGCTGCACCGAGCCGATGTCCGGTTCGATTTGCTTCAATAATAATTTCAATAAGGTGGATTTTCCAGCGCCATTAGGGCCGATCAAACCGATCTTGTCGCCACGCTGGATCAAGGTGGAGAACTGATCAATAATGACCTTATCGCCATAGTGAAAACTGACGTTTTTCACCTCAATGACTTTTTTACCGGAGCTTTCGCCCTGCGCTAAGGACAAACGGGAATTACCTTGTAAATTGCGCCTTTCAGATCTTTCCGCACGTAATTTTTTTAACGCCCTCACTCTTCCTTCGTTGCGGGTTCTACGCGCTTTAATACCTTGCCGTATCCAGACTTCTTCTTTGGCCAGTTTTTTATCGAATTCTGCGTTTTGATTGGCCTCTTCTTCCAGGGCGGCTGCTTTGCGGCGACAATAATCATCATACAAGCCCGGCCAGGAAACTAATTGACCGCGATCCAGATCCACAATGCGGGTGGCTAATCTTTGCAAAAAGGTACGGTCATGGGTCACAAATAATACTGCGCCGGAAAACGCCGCCACTTGTTCTTCCAGCCAGCTGATGGATTCAAAATCCAGATGGTTGGTCGGCTCGTCTAACAATAACACATCCGGTTCGATCACCAAGGCTTTCGCCAAAGCCACCCGTCTTTTCCAACCGCCGGAAAGGCTGCTGACTTTCACTTCGGCGGGTAATTGCAAACGACTTAACACCGATTCTACGCGTTGCTGAAAATGCCAACCATTATCCGCTTCCAATTGATGTTGCAAATCGCCCATCGTTTTCAAATCCTGCTCGCTACCCTCCATGCGGTGCGATAATTCATGATATTGCACAATCAATCGCCCTAAATCACCCAAACCACCGGCAACCGCGTCATAAATACTGTCACTATCATTCAATTCGGGCGCCTGTTCCAGCCAGGCTATTTTCAATTCCGGCTGCCGCCAAATTTCACCATCATCGGGTTTAACGTGTCCGGCCATGATTTTCATTAAGGTCGATTTACCCTCGCCGTTACGCCCCAACAACCCGACCCGCTCACCGGGGTCCAATTGAAAATCAGAGTGGTCTAATAAGGAGTGGGTTCCGTAGGCAATAGAAACATTATTCAAGCGTATTAATGGCATGGATAGAAAAGTCAGTGTATAGAAAAGAAATTAGAGGGTTTTTTCTTGCAAATATCGCCGCAACAAATCAATCGTCAACACCGCAGCTTGATTCTGTTTGCGTTTTTGCTGGCCGGCTACGGTATGTTGGCGTTGATAACATCCTTCCGGCGTTAACAAGGTATTATAAAGGCTTATCGATTGGGTCTGGTCTTCAAACTCGGCGCTGGCGCCGCTGTAGAGTTGCACTAAGATCAGGTCGCTTTGTTCTTGTTGTTTAATCGCTTTGGCTATCGTCTTGCCCATCAACGTCATATCATTATCCCATTGCTCGATCTGTAAACCGGCCAAGGTGCGTTTTATGGAACAATGAAAGCTGGTCGATAATAACCAGGGTTGGCCGATTAAGCGCGCCGCGATTAAGCCTTGACTGGCGGTTTCCTGCATCGCCAAGGTCAAGCCCTTTTGCCGCATTAATTCACTCACCACGGCATAAAGGCCATTTTGCGGCTCGGATGCATCGTTAATGGAAAAAACATAGTCTCCTAAACAATCATTCACTTGAGTAACCCATTGATCTTGCAGCGCCATAGGCATTTCCGGCGAAAACGCCAACTTGGTTTCTACCTCGCCTACGCCGGTACAAAACCCTAGCTCAATGGTTTCCGGCAAGGTCAATTCAGCTAATCGCTGCTGAATATCCGCCTCGCCGATTTGAGTCGTGCGTAAAATCACCCTTCGCGGCGGCGTTAAGGCAAATTTCGCGGCTAAATCAAGCTTAACCCGTTGTTGAAACATTTGCTTCATTTCCGATGGTACGCCCGGTAAAAAAACAAACCAACAACGCTGATATTTTAAGGCAAAGCCCGGCGCGGTGCCGGTATCATTGTCAATGCGTATCGAACCATCCGGCAATAACGCTTGTTTACGGTTGGAATCAGCCATTTCGCGATGGCGGCATGCAAAATAAGCGGCCATTTGCTGTAATGCAATCTCATCCAGCGCTAAGGGCAGATTAAATGCTTCCGAAACCGCCAAGGCGGTTAAGTCATCTACCGTTGGCCCCAATCCGCCGGTGCAAATGCAACAGTCGGCGCGTTCAGCGATTTCCAACAACAATTGTTTTAAATCGGCCAGATTATCGCCGACCGCGGTATGTCTTTTAACCTCAAAGCCCAAGTCTATTAAATGCTGCGATAACCAGGCGGCGTTGCTGTCTACAGTCGCGCCGCTGACCACTTCCGCCCCTTGTGAAAAAATTTCTGCTATCTGATTCATAATTTGTCATACCAAAAAGGTAAACTGAGCATGCTCAGCAAGGTGGTCACTGTCACCGCCATTGCGTATAAACCACTGTCCAAACGATAGCGGTCGCAAAACACAATGCCCAGGACCATGCTCGGCATGGCTAAATCCAAAGCGGCTGCCGACTTATATTGCGTCGGCAAACTCAAATAAGGCAATAAATAATAAATGCCCAGTGGTATCAAGCCCAGTTTGATGATAATCACCGGTAAAATATAGGGGACGTTACGCCATCTTAATGCCGTCCAACTCAATGCCAATCCTAATGAAAACAACATCACCGGAATCACCGCCGATGATAGTTTTTTGAACACCCCCATTAACCAAACAGGCTGAGGGCAATCAACAATATTTAACAACACCGCCAAAAAAGCCGCCCAAAACGGCGGCGTGTTTAAAAAAGCCAGGAAAAATCTTTTACCCTTTTCATCATGCCCGTAATGCCGCGCTATCGCTATACCAACGGTAAATAACACCGGCCCGACGGCGAAGAAATCCAGTTGTATCGCCACCGACCGCGCCCAGGCGCCATAGGTTTGTTCCAACACAGGCAAGCCCAAATAGGTCACATTGGCAAAAGAGGCGGAAAGAATAATGGCGCCTTTTTGTCCGGCGCTTAAGGGCAATAAACGGCAAACCGTCCAACTCAACAGGATACCGATCATAACGGAGGCGATTCCTAAAATGGTATATTCGAGGGATTTCAAACCAATTTGCGCCGACCACAACACCTCGATCACCATCGCCGGAAGAAATAAATAATAAACAACCGTTGTCAACACTTGGCGGGTGGAATCAGCATCCAGGCCGCCCGGTTTTATGCCGCGCCAAGCAGCTCCGCAAGCAACAATAATCGCCATTTGTAAAAGTGTTGTAATCATACCCTGATTTCCCTCATAAAGATGTATTCTATCATTGTCTAATCCGTGCGCTTAATCTGTCATGTATTATCAGTACAGGCCATGACCACTTGTAGCATTATCGCTTATAATAAGGACTGAAGATTTTATAAAACCCGAAACTAACTTGTATTTTTGTCCAGCTTCTACGTTGTGGAAATAGTTACATAGCTTACTATGCGCCTATTTCCACGCCTTGAATCTGAACAAAAATCCTACGCTAGTTTCGGGTTTTATTTCATCCTCAGTCCTTAGCCCATTACATCAAACCCGTTCCATGGGTTTATGCATTTCAATTTTGCCAATTTTTGAAACATTATGAGTCAATCCTTTATTTCCAATAAGCCCATCCCTTCCCGCGAACGCTTGATTGTTGCGCTGGATGTTCCCAGCATTGCCGAGGCTCAAGCCATGGTCGAAGAGCTGGGCGATGCGGTTATTTTTTATAAAGTCGGTATGGAATTATTTATGTCCGGCGATTATTTCGGCTTTATCGAATGGCTGAAAGCGCGTAACAAAAAAGTCTTTGTCGACCTGAAATTCTTTGATATTTCCGCTACTGTCGGCCGCGCTATTAAAGCCCTGAGTTCTAAAGGCGTTGACTTGGCCACCATACACGGCAACGATGCCATTATGGAAGCGGCGGCGGCCAATAAAGGCGATTTAAAAGTATTAGCGGTTACTGCGCTGACCAGTCTGGACAGAGGCGATCTGGATGACTTGGGTTTTCAATGCGATGTCCGCGATCTGGTTTTATCCCGCGCCAAACGCGCCCTTGAAATCGGCTGCGACGGCATTGTTTCATCCGGTTTAGAAGTCGAAATGATCCGCAGCGAATTGGACAACCGTTTATTGGTGATTACACCGGGCATCAGACCGGTAGACAATCGGGAAGACGATGATCAAAAGCGTGTAGTCAGTGTTGAGCAAGCCTTTCAAAACGGCGCGGACTATATTGTCGTCGGCCGTCCGGTGCGGGATGCGGAAAACCGTCGGGAAATGGCTGAAAAAATTCAGGGGCAAATTGCTGCTGTTTTCTGATATTGCTATGTTTATCTACTTATCCACATTGGCAATCTTTGTATTTTTAGCTCCGGAATGAAAAACTCTCATGATTACTCCTATAAATTACTGTTTTCAGAACCTGATCTAATTATTGATTTGTTAGAAGGTTTTGTTGATCAAGACTGGGTTAAACATCTGGATTTTAAAACACTGGAGAAAGTGTCCGGCAGTTTCATCAGCGATGACTTACGCAGCCGCGAAGACGACGTGATCTGGCGGGTGCGCTACCGGGAAGAGTGGGTCTACGTTTATTTGTTAATCGAGTTTCAATCAACTGTTGATCCGTTTATGGCGGTTCGATTAATGACCTATATTGGTTTACTGTATCAGGATTTAATCAAAACCAAACAATTGAGCGAGAATAGACAACTGCCCCCAGTCTTCCCTGTCGTTTTATACAACGGCGAAAAACGCTGGTATGCCGCAACAGAATTAAAAGATTTAATTATTTCAATTCCAGGCGGCCTGGAACAATATTTACCCTCTTTGAAATACCTGATTCTTGACGAGGGAGCATATAACAACAAACAACTTGAACCTCTGAAGAACCTGGTCGCCGCGATATTTCGACTGGAAAACGCCAAGAGCATCGACGATATTTTAGCAGTGGTTACAAATTTGATAGAATGGCTACAGGAACCGGAGCAATCTCGCACCAGGCGGCATTTCAGCTTATGGATTAAACGGGTTTTATTGGCGACATCCAGAAATCAAACCCTAAAATCAGAAATTAACGATTTATTGGAGATTAAAACGATGTTATCACAACGTATGTCACAATGGTTTAAAGAATATGAAGAACTCGGTGAAGCGCGTGGCGAAATCCGGGGAGAAACCAAAGGCAAAGCACAGACTTTATCCAAATTACTCACCTTAAAATTTGGTGTTTTGTCAGAGCAATGGGTTGAAAAAATTAATACCGCTAATGTAAAGCAATTGGATCTTTGGCTGGAGCGAATTCTAACAGCAACGTGCATCGATGAAGTTTTTGAGTAATTTTGTAGACCTAAACTCAGCTTTGTAGGTAATAAGCACCCAAGCACAATTAATTGCGCTACAGCTACAAAGCTAGGTAAAGCTGTTTCCCTATACTTTTACCACCGCTTTGCTTCGCCCACCCTCCCAGCCCTACAAACCTAAAGCAACCCGACATCCAGTCACAAAATAAGAAATCACCGTGAACCAAACCCCAAACGTTTTATGCTTTTCCGGCCACGACCCCAGCGGCGGCGCTGGCATACAAGCCGATATTGAAACCCTCAACAGCCATCAATGCCACTGTTGCAGCATTATTACTTCTTTAACAGAGCAAGACAGTTATAATGTGAAAAAATTGATTCCGCAACAAGCCGATAATATTCGTCGGCAAGCCGAAACCTTGTTTGCGGACTTTGAATTTTCAGCGATAAAAATCGGTTTGATCGGCGATGTCGAAATCATTTTAGCAATCCATGAAATACTGACTCAGGCTCCACATATTCCAGTCGTATTTGACCCAGTGCTGGCGGCCGGCGGCGGTAAAAACATGGCGAATGAATCTTTGATTAACACGATTGTTGAGCAGCTTTTGCCGCTGTCTACCATTATCACCCCGAACAGTTCCGAAGCCATAAAACTGGCGCAACAAAAGAGCATCGACCAATGTGGGGAATGGCTACAAAAACATACCGATTACGTATTAATTACCGGCGCCGATGAACAAACAGAACAGGTCGTTAACCGCTTGTACATGCCCGAAAACAAACAAGAAACCTTCACCTATCAACGGTTGCCGCATCAATATCATGGCTCAGGCTGCACTTTAGCCAGCGCAATCGCCGCCCTGCTCGCTCACGACCTGGATCCGTTCACCGCCATTCTGGAAGCCCAGGAATTCACCTGGAATGCATTACAGGATGCTTACCAACCCGGACAAGGACAACACAACCCCAATCGTTTGTTTTGGATGGAACAATCATGAAATTTCCTAAAAAAGGACTCTACGCCATTACCCAAGCAGAAGGCAAAAGCATCGCGGCCCTTATCAGCGAAGTCGAAGCCGCCTTAAAAGGCGGCGCTAAGGTTATACAATACCGGGATAAGCAAGCCATCGATGCCGAGCAATCAGCGGCTCTGCTGCTTTCGCTTTGTCATGATTACCAGGCGCCGTTAATCATCAATGATGATATTCAATTGGCTAAAACCATCGGCGCCGACGGCGTACATTTAGGCCGCGATGACGGTGACATTCTGCAAGCTCGAAAGCAACTTGGCAATCAAGCCATTATCGGCGTCTCTTGCTACAACGATTTAGCGAAAGCCCTACAAATGCAAAAACAAGGCGCAGACTATATCGCATTCGGCCGTTTTTTTCCGTCCACTTCAAAACCGCTGGCCTCTGCCGCCGAATTAAGCACTCTAATCAACGCTAAACAAAGCATTGATATACCCATTGTCGCCATTGGCGGCATTACTGTCGAAAACGGCCATCAACTTATCGACGCAGGCGCGGATTTATTAGCCGTCATCGGCGGCATTTTCAACCAAGCCGATATTGAACAAGCGACGGCTGCTTTTTCACCCTTGTTTAAACAATAAGCCAACATGTCGCCTTATATCTGTCCGATTTGCCAACAAGCGCTGAACGCCCATTCAAGCTCCAAAGGTTATTACTGCGCCAATAAACATCATTTCGATCTCGCCAAAGAAGGTTACTTGAACTTATTGCCGGTTCAACACAAGAAATCCAAACAACCGGGCGACAGCCGCGCCATGATGCGCTCACGCCGTAACTTTCTGGAAGCCGGTTTTTACCAGCCGATGGCGGAAGCGATTGCAGCCATGATAGAGCGCCATCGCAATGACATCACACGACTATTAGATATAGGCTGTGGCGAAGGTTATTTCAGCCGCCAAATTGAACAGCATTGCCAACAGCCTGAAAAACTCGAACTCCACGGCGTAGACATCGCTAAAAACGCCATTCTGGCCGCCGCTAAAAAACAAGCCAACGCCCGTTTCATCGTCGCCAGTAATAAACTGCTACCCTATGCGAATGAATATTTCGACCTGTTGCTGAGAGTTTACGCCCCTTCCAACGATCAGGAAATCAGCCGCTTGCTCAAACCCAACGGCCTATTGCTGACCGTCACCCCCGGCCCCAGACATCTTTGGCAACTGCGCCAGTTTATCTACCCGACGATCAAGGAACATCCTTTAGACATCCAAACACCCAACGGTTTTGAGCAAATAGAACAGCAACGTTTGCAATTCACCATACAACCTAATACCGAACAACGTATGGCCTTATTACAAATGACCCCATTCGGCTGGCGCGCTAAAGGGGAAAAATTGAGCAATATCCAACGGGCGCATGAATTGGAGATTGAGGCGGATTTTGTATTAACAATAAGCCTTAAACAACACAATGCTTAAATGACTCACTTATTTTTAAAATGGTTTAAAACAGCCAACAAAGTCGGCACAGCGGCAAATAGACCCGCAATTAAGGACAATAAATACTGCAATGTTTCAGACCCGGTTCTCACCCAAAATAACCGACCCTTCGGGATAAACTTCATGATAGCGTTTTAAGTCATCTCCCGTTTATTCACTGTATAAATCCCCATACATCGCAGCAATGCGGATTGAGGTGAGCAATTCATCTTCATGACTGTTTTTATCGCTCGATGTCGTAGTCGTTTTTGCCGAAACCATTACCGAGTCTTTCCTTTGCTCCCCAAACTCAACCTGTTGTTTCATTTCCGTCAAGTGCATTTTTCTGACGCTGCTTTGTAAGTTATCAGCTGCTTCTATTATTGGTATTGGATCGTCTTTGAGAATGGTTTGTTGCTGTTGATTGCTATCTGATGTCGGCTTCTTAGCCTCAATATCCTCAGAAATATCACTGACTGTTTTCTGTATACTTTCTTGTTTGGGTTTTGGATCAACTAGATTTTTAAACAGAACCGGACCATTAGCTTGATAGCGTTTTTTCGCCAATTTATCAGCAATTCCGCGCATAGCCAAATAAGCATTAGAATCAGGCGCGTAATCCATCAGCGGCTTTTGTATGCTGATGGCTTCGTTAACGGTATTATCTGCGGGCACCGCGCCCAGAAATTCGATTGGGTAGTCGAGAAACTTTTTAACGACGGATGAAAAGCGTTTAAAAACCTGCGCCGCCAGCTTGTCATTTTCCACTTGGTTAACCACAACTTGAACCTGGGGCGTGGAATTGGATTGCTTTAATAACTTTAATACCGAAAAAGCATCAGTCAGCGAGGTTGGCTCTGCGGTAACTACCAACAAAACCGTTGGAATCGCCTGCAACAACGTTAAAACGGTGTCGCCAATTCCGGCCGCCAAATCCAATAATAAATAGTCATACTGTTTTTGTAATTGCTCCAGGTTTTCTTTCAGCACCAGCTTTTGATACAAATCGAGCTCGGTTTTTCCCTTGATGCCACCGCCTGCTGTAATAATGTTTAACCCGCCCGGCCCTTCAGTGATGACTTCCGGTAATGATTTGTCGCCCGTAAGCACGTCGGTAAAACTGTAGCGAGGCTGCAATCGCAGCATAATATTGATATTGGCTAAACCGGTATCTGCATCAAACACACAAACGCGACTGCCTTTACTGATTAAAACCATGCCTAAATTGGCTGTCAAACAGGTTTTTCCCACGCCGCCTTTGCCGCTGGCGACAGCGATAACATAAGCCGGTTTATTATTTTTTGATTCAAGCATAGGTATAAATCATTGATTAATCAGATAGTTGTAAAATTTTATTGAATTGAATACTCATTTTTATTTGAAACTCAATTGAATTATTGAGCATTTGAACTAGATTATTAAAGTATTTCTTTAAAATTTTAAGAAAAATACTGGCTTTGAAGATTTAGGAGACTATCCTAAAATAATAATTTAAGCCAGCCTTAAGATCCAGATTAAATGTAACAAAAAGAAAAGACTTCCTCTAAGTTTCAATATACTATAGTAGTTGTCGTTTGCTTGCCTGGCTTATTGTTGTTAATTACCGAAAATTTATACTTTCTAAAACATTTTTTAGATCCTGATTTTCCTAGCTTTTATTGTAAATTTGACTGAGCGAGATATAAATTTTAAAGCAACCCTCTTTTTACTTCATTCATAACCCTCTCTTAATTTAAGAGTTTTCTTAAACAAATGAAAGAATTACCCGTTCAGCTGCAAACATCCATTAAAATCGACAAGCTTTCTACATTACCGGTCGTACTTATCAAGCTTATCAATGTGCTTAACGACCCGGAAGCTGGTTTTGATGACATTGCGAAGTTAATCAAAATGGATGTCGCATTAAGCGCCAAAATGATCAGTGTCGCCAATTCGCCTTTATATGCCCAATGGGGGGAAGTGAATAATATTGATCGGGTACTCGTCGTTTTAGGGCTGGAAAGCGTCAAACGCATCATTATGACGGCCTGCATTACAGAATTCTTCTCAACTATCGAGCCAAAAAAAGAAAATTTAAAACAGCGGCTTTGGGTCAATTCCTTACAATGCGCGCATATTGCACAACATTTGGCGAAAATCATCGGCTATAACAATCCGGATATGGCTTACTTAACCGGTCTTTTACATCGTTTGGGTCAGTTGATTTTCCTGCACAGTTTTCAAGCGGATTATATTGAAAAAGTCATGGTCTCGGGTAAACTTGAAGACCAACTTGTCAATGAACGTAAGCACTATGGTTGGAGTCAAGCCGAATTAGGCAGTTGGCTGATAGAACAGTGGCGGTTTGATCCTTTATTATCAGATGCGGTGCTGTATCAATCTGCAAGCGATGAAGCCATTGTTGATGC
>SPJM01000358.1 GCA_006844585.1 Methylococcaceae bacterium
ATTTATTTATTCCATCTGTCGTTAACTATGTCGTGCCGGCGGCATTTATGTATATGGCGGTGCCGGATGAAAAGCCGGAAGCGACCGGCGAAGATGCCGTAAAAATGAAACCGGGCGCGATTACGGTATGCGTATTATTCCTATTGACTATTATCACTGCGGTTAGCTTTAAACAATTCCTGCACTTACCGCCGTTCATGGGGATGATGGTCGGTTTGTCGTATTTATTCTTGTATGGCTACAGACTACAAGTGCTTTATCATTCAGGCGAAGACGACGAATACGATATTTTCAACAAAGTGCGCGATGCGGAATGGGATACCTTATTCTTCTTCTTTGGCGTTGTTTTCTCGGTAGGTGGTTTGGGTTATATCGGTTATCTGGAGTTATTATCCGGCGCCATGTATGACGGCCTGGGCGATACCGGCGCCAATATTTTGGTGGGTGTTTTATCCGCAATTGTAGATAACATTCCGGTGATGTTTGCGGTATTGAGCATGAATTTGGAAATGGATTTGTATCAATGGTTGTTGGTGACCTTGACTGCCGGAGTCGGTGGCTCAATGCTGTCTGTCGGTTCGGCGGCAGGCGTGGCTTTGATGGGGCAATCCAAGCACAAGTACACTTTTTTCAGTCACTTGAAATGGACGCCGGCGATTGCGGCGGGTTATGTAGCCAGTATTTTTACGCATTATTTAA